>NZ_JBNCKT010000041.1:0-46833 GCF_049841675.1 Micromonospora sp. DT4 | reverse complement strand
GTACGACAGGGGCGGTAAGTCATACCGGGCCGAGCGACCGAGCAGTCCCCGGCTGGGGACGATCAAAAAGGTAACGGCACCCGCCGCTGCGTTACTCGGCGGCGGGGTGGTGGGCGGGTCGAGTATCGTTGGGCAGCGTAAGGCGATGACCCGGCCATCACCGGTGAGCCTCCGGAAGAACGGCCGGGCAACCGGCCCAGTAGAACCGGACGGGTGCGGCCCGTCACAGCCGGCCAATGAGCGGGCGGTCGATCCTGACCGCCAAGCGGGGTGGTACCGCGGGCCACCCGGGAGCGCCGTCGTCGGCGTACCCCGGAAGGTTCGTCCTCGCAGACCCACGTTGCGTGAGCTGCATGAGGAGAGCGACCCCCGATGGCCTATCCGTTGCACGACCCGACCGCCGCCGGTGTCCCGGCGAGCCCGGACCTGCCCGCGGTCGAGCGCCGGGTGCTGGAGCACTGGACGGCCGACAAGACCTTCGAGGCGTCGGTCGAGGCGAGGCCGACCTCCGGTCGGCAACCGGAGACGATCGGCTCCGTCGTTATCGGCGTCGCAGGCGACGCCGATAACGAGTACGTCTTCTACGACGGCCCGCCGTTCGCCAACGGCCTGCCGCACTACGGCCACCTGTTCACCGGGTACGTCAAGGACGTGGTGCCGCGCTACCAGACGATGCGCGGACGGCACGTGGAGCGGCGATTCGGCTGGGACTGCCACGGCCTGCCCGCCGAGGTGGTGGCCGAGAAGCAGCTCGGCATCACCAGCAAGGCGGAGATCATCGACCTGGGCGTGGCGCGGTTCAACGAGGCGTGCCGCACGTCGGTGCTGGAGTTCACCCAGGACTGGGAGCGGTACATCAACCGGCAGGCCCGCTGGGTCGACTTCGCCAACGACTACAAGACCCTCGACCTGGACTACATGGAAAGCGTCATGTGGGCCTTCAAGACCCTGCACGACAAGGGTCTGATCTACGAGGGTTTCCGGGTGCTGGCGTACTGCTGGCGCTGCGAGACGCCGCTGTCGAACACCGAGACCCGGATGGACGACGTCTACCGGGACCGGCACGACCCGACCCTGACCGTGTGGTTCGGCCTGACCGCCGACGAGTCCGCCCCGGAGTTGGTGCGCGGGCCCGTCAAGCTGGGCGTCTGGACGACCACGCCGTGGACCCTGCCGTCGAACCTGGCGCTCGCCGTCGGGCCCGACATCGAGTACGCGGTGCTGGAGCGCGACGGGGAGCGCTTCGTGGTGGGCGCGGCGCGGCTGGCTGCGTACGCCAAGGAGCTGGACGGGTTCGAGCAGGTCGGCACGGTGTACGGCCGGGACCTGGTCGGACGCCGCTACGCCCCGCTGTTCGACTTCCTCGTCGAGCAGGCCGGCGAGAACGCCTACCAGGTGCTGGGCGCGGAGTTCGTCACCACCGAGGACGGCACCGGGATCGTGCACCTCGCTCCGGCCTTCGGCGAGGACGACCAGAACGTCTGCAACGCCGCCGGCATCCCCACCATCGTCACCGTGGACGACCACACGCGGTTCACCGCGCTGGTGCCGCCGTACCAGGGTGAGCAGGTCTTCGACGTCAACAAGCCGGTGATCCGGGAGCTGAAGGAGAGGGGGGTGGTGCTGCGGCAGGACACCTACACCCACTCGTACCCGCACTGCTGGCGCTGCGACACCCCGCTGGTCTACAAGGCGGTGTCGTCGTGGTTCGTCGCGGTGACCAAGTTCCGGGACCGGATGGTCGAGCTGAACCAGGAAATCAACTGGACGCCCGGCCACATCAAGGACGGCTCGTTCGGCAAGTGGCTGGCCAACGCCCGGGACTGGTCGATCAGCCGGAACCGGTTCTGGGGCTCGCCGATCCCGGTGTGGAAGTCCGACGACCCGAACTACCCGCGCCTGGACGTCTACGGCTCCCTCGCCGACATCGAGCGGGACTTCGGCGTACGCCTGACCGACCTGCACCGGCCCGAGGTGGACGACCTGGTCCGCCCCAACCCGGACGACCCGACCGGTCAGTCGATGATGCGTCGGGTGCCGGAGGTGCTGGACTGCTGGTTCGAGTCCGGGTCGATGCCGTTCGCCCAGGTGCACTACCCGTTCGAGAACGCGGACTGGTTCGAGCACCACTACCCGGGTGACTTCATCGTCGAGTACATCGGGCAGACCCGCGGCTGGTTCTACACGATGCACGTGCTGGCCACCGCGCTGTTCGACCGGCCAGCGTTCCGCAACTGCCTGAGCCACGGCATCCTGCTCGGCTCGGACGGGCGCAAGATGTCCAAGAGCCTGCGCAACTACCCGGACGTCTACCACGTCTTCGACGCGTACGGCTCGGACGCGATGCGCTGGATGCTGATGTCCTCGCCGGTGCTGCGTGGCGGGGACATGGCGGTCACCGAGACGCTGATCCGGGACTCCGTGCGGCAGGTGCTGCTGCCGCTGTGGAACGTCTGGTACTTCTTCTCGCTCTACGCCAACGCCGACGGGTATCAGGCGCGGCGGCGCACCGACTCCACCCACCTGCTCGACCGCTACGTGCTGGCGAAGACGAACGAGCTGGTGTCGACGGTCGGCGCGCAGATGGACGCGTACGACATCTCGGGCGCGTGCGCCACCGTCCGGTCCTACCTGGACGCGTTGACCAACTGGTACGTGCGCCGGTCCCGGGACCGATTCTGGTCCGGTGACGCCAACGCGTTCGACACGCTGTCGACCGTGCTGGAGACGCTCTGCCGGGTGGTGGCGCCGCTCGCGCCGCTGACCGCGGAGGAGATCTGGCGTGGGCTGACCGGGGAGCGCTCGGTGCACCTGGCCGACTGGCCGGAGGCGAGCGAGTTCCCGGCCGACCACGACCTGGTGGCGGCGATGGACAACGTCCGGGCGGTCGCCTCGGCGGCGCTGTCCCTGCGCAAGGCCAGAGGGCTGCGCGTACGGCTGCCGCTGTCGACGTTGACGGTGGCCTCGCCGGCGGCGGAGCAGCTACGCCCGTTCGCCGACCTGATCGCCGACGAGGTCAACGTGAAGGCGGTGGAGTTCAGAGCCGAGCTGTCCGCGTACTGCGAGCAGGTGTTGACCGTGGTGCCGCGGGCGCTCGGTCCGCGCGTCGGCAAGCAGGTCCAGCAGGTGATCAAGGCGGTCAAGGCGGGCGAGTGGGAGCTGGTCGACGGCGCCCCGGTGGCGGCCGGCATCACCCTGGCCGAGGGCGAGTACGAGCTACGTCTCGTGGCGGCCGACGCCGAGCACTCCGCGCCGCTGCCCGGCGGTGAGGGCGTGGTGGTGCTCGACACCGAGGTCACCCCGGAGTTGGCCGCCGAGGGCCTGGCCCGCGACGTGGTGCGGGTGGTGCAGCAGGCCCGCCGCGACGCCGACCTCGACGTGTCGGACCGGATCGTGGTGTCGGTGTCGGCGTCCGAGGAGGTGCGCGCCGCGGTGGCCGCGTACATGGAGTTCGTGTCGGGTGAGGTGCTGGCCGACTCGGTCGACTTCGCCGAGGGCCTCGACGGTTTCGCCGGTGAGGTGGGCGAGGGCGAGCGGGTGACGGTCACCGTCCGTCGGTCGTAGGGCACGGACGCGGACGCCTTCACACCTCCGTCTGCGGGGGTGTGGAGGCGTCCGCTACCGTGACACCGCCTGTTCGCACCTCATCTGCCGGAGGACCAGTGCCCCTGCTCTACACCATCGGCAAGCTCACCGTGGCGCCCGCGCTGCGGTTGGCGTTCCGCCCGGCCGTGGAGGGTCTGGAACACGTGCCGGAGACCGGCGGCGCGATCTTCGCGGGCAACCACCTCTCGGTGGCGGACGAGCTGTTCCTCGGCACGGTGGTGCCCCGGCACCTGGCGTTCTGGGCCAAGTCGGAGTACTTCACGGGCACCGGCGCGAAGGGCGCGTTCTCGAAGTTCGTCCTCACCGGTCTGGGCGCGATCCCGGTGGAGCGGGCCGGTGGACGTGCCGCGTTGTCCGCGTTCGACGCCGCCATCCCGGCACTGCGGGGTGGTGACCTGGTGGTGGTCTATCCGGAGGGCACCCGCTCCCCGGACGGCAAGCTCTACCGGGGACGGACCGGTGCCGCCCGGTTGGCGATCGCCGCCGGCGTGCCGATCATCCCGGTGGGTACGGTCGGCACGGACAAGGCGCAGCCGATCGGCGCCCGGGTGCCCCGCCCCGGCACTGCCAAGATCACCGTCAAGTTCGGTAAGCCGCTCGACTTCACCGGCCGCCTGGACGACCGCGCCTCGCTGCGGCAGATGACCGACGAGGTGATGAGCGAGATCCAGAAGCTCACCGGCCAGGAGTACGTCCCGCGCTACGCCCCGAAGCGCGCCGACACCGACCCGGCCGGCGACGCCTGACCTGCGGCCCCTGTGCCGCGCGGGCGCGCGCGACGCATTTCGCGGGAGGCACCCGCGTCGGACGGACGTATACCTGTGAGTCATATTCATGATCCACAGGTATGCGGCTCCCCGCCGCAGGCCGTCCGCGTGACCTCACGCAGCGTCACAGAGGCGGTTCAGCTCTGCTTGGGTTGGACGATCTGCGTGCGCAGGGTGTCCAGCAACGTCGCGCTGTCGGACACGGAGAGCCGGGTGAACACCCCGGTGGCGATGCTGCCGTGGTCGACCGAGGTGCACACCACCACGTCGCCGTCCGCTGGCCGGCCGACCGCGCAACGCTCGTGCCGACCCCGTACGCCGGTCTGCACCGTCTCGGGCGTCTCCAGCGCGTAGCGCTCACCGAGCCGGGTGATCTCCTCGTCCGCGTCCGCCTCGGGAGTCAGCCGGAAGCCGGTGCCGCCGAAGACCGTCACCCGCTTGCCGTCCGCCGTCGTGTAGACGCCCGCAAAGGTATCCTCGGCCAGCCAGTACTCCTGGCGTACCTCGTTCTCCAACTGCTTGGCCGTCTCGGCGCTGCCGTCGTCCTGACGCAGGCTCAGATCGGCGACCCGCTCGGGCAGCGCGGCGCTGGCCGGGTACTGGGACGAGATCGGCAGACCGTAGTAGGCGGGGCACCCGCAGCAGCAGGCCAGGCTGAGCAGCAGCAGCCACGGCCAGCGACGCCGTCGGCGTACCGGAGGGGGCGCGTACCCCTTGGGGGCCTCCCAGCCCGGCGGCGGCGTGGCCGACCGCCGGCCCCGGCGCTGCTTCGGCACCCGGGCCGGCGGCGCCGGCCGGACCGGCGCGGCGGGTCGGGCGGCGGTAGGTCGAGCCGGCGCGGCGGGTCGAGCCGGCGGGGTGGGTCGGGCGTGCGGCGCCGGGTAGGCGGTCAGCGGCTGGTGGGCCGGTGGCGGCTGGTGGGCCGGTGGCGGTGACACCGGATGGGTCCCGACCGGCGGCGCGGGCGGCCCGGACCACTGCCGGGTGGTCGGCGGCACCGGGTAGTCCAGCGTCGGCGGCGTCGGCGGCAGCTCGGCGGAGGGCAGGTCCCAGCCACCGGTGTCCACCCCGGCCCACGGATCGACCGGGGTGCGGTGCTCGGGCGCCTGCTCGGGCAGGGGAGGCGGCGGGGTCGGCTCGGCCGATTCCCCCCAGCCGCGCCGGCGCGGCAGCGGGGGCGGCACCGGGGCGGACCCACTCCACCGGGGCGCGGGCGGCGCGGGGGAGTCGGGGCTCTCGCCCGCGGGCTCCTGCGCCGTGGGCTCGGGCGTGGCGGCCGGCTCGGGCTCGGTCGTGGGCTCCGGCTTCGTCGGGTCCGGCGGGGCGGCGGGCTCCGGCTTCGTCGGCTCGGGCTCGGCGGCGGGCTCCGGCTTCGTCGGGTCCGGCGGGGTCGCCGCCGTGGGATCGGCCGGGGGCTCCGGCTGGTCGGGGCCGGCGGGCTGGTCCGGTGGTACGGGTGGGGAGGTCGACTCGTCGGCGACCGCCGGCGCGTCGTCCGGCTCCGGGCCAGGGGTGCGCCCGTCGGCCGGCCGTGCTCCCGGCTGGGGCTCCGGCATCGCGGCAATCTCCTCTCGCGCCGGTCCGAGGTTAGTACCGTGCCGCCACCACCGCCGCCCGGGCATCGGGCGACGGCGTCCGGGCCAGGGTCGGCGACCGGGCCGCATCGTGGCGTGCGCGCGGTCACCGCAGGGCGGGCGCGTACCCTTGGGCATCATGAGTGCCCCGTCCACGACGCCGCACGCGGCCGCGACCAATTCGAGCGACGACTCCAGTTCGGAGCGTCTGACGCCGCGCCGCGACCTGGAGCCGACGATCTGGCCCCGGCTGGAGCCGTTGCTTCCGCAGATCTCCAAGCCGATCCAGTACGTCGGCGGTGAACTGGGCGCGGTGGTCAAGGACTGGGACACCGCGACGGTGCGCTGGGCGCTGATGTACCCCGACGCGTACGAGGTGGGCCTGCCCAACCAGGGTGTGCAGATCCTCTACGAGGTGCTCAACGAGCTGCCCGACACCCTCGCCGAGCGGACGTACGCCGTCTGGCCCGACCTGGAGAGCCTGATGCGCACGCACGGCGTGCCGCAGTTCACCGTCGACGCGCACCGGCCGGTGCGCGAGTTCGACGTGTTCGGCATCTCCTTCTCCACCGAGCTGGGCTACACCAACATGCTCACGGCGATCGACCTGGCCGGCATTCCGCTGCTGGCCGCCGACCGCACCGACGCCGACCCGGTGATCGTGGCCGGTGGGCACGCCGCGTTCAATCCGGAGCCGATCGCCGACTTCGTCGACGCCGCGGTGCTCGGCGACGGCGAGGAGGCCGTCCTGGAGATCACCGCGATCGTCCGGGAGTGGAAGGCCGAGGGCTCACCGGGTGGCCGCGACGAGTTGCTGCTGCGGCTGGCCCGTACCGAGAGCGTCTACGTGCCGCGCTTCTACGACGTGGACTACCTGCCGGACGGGCGGATCCAGCGGGTCGTGCCGAACCGGGCAGACGTGCCGTTCCGGGTGCACAAGCGCACGACGATGGACCTGGACGCCTGGCCGTACCCGAAGAAGCCCCTCGTGCCGCTGGCTGAGACGGTCCACGAGCGGTACGCGGTCGAGATCTTCCGGGGCTGCACCCGGGGCTGCCGCTTCTGCCAGGCCGGCATGATCACCCGTCCGGTGCGGGAGCGGTCGATCACCACCGTGGGGCAGATGGTGCGCGAGGGCCTGGAGTTCTCCGGCTTCTCCGAGGTGGGCCTGCTGTCGCTCTCCTCGGCGGACCACTCCGAGATCGGCGACATGTGCTCGGGCCTCGCCCAGCAGTACGAGGGCACCAACGTCTCGCTGTCGCTGCCGTCGACCCGGGTGGACGCCTTCAACATCGACCTCGCGCAGGAGCTGTCCCGCAACGGACGGCGTACCGGCCTGACCTTCGCCCCGGAGGGCGGGTCGGAGCGGATTCGTAAGGTCATCAACAAGATGGTGTCGAAGGAAGACCTGATCCGCACGGTCGTCACCGCGTACAGCAACGGCTGGCGGCAGGTGAAGCTCTACTTCATGTGTGGCCTGCCCACCGAGACCGACGAGGACGTCCTCGAGATCGCCGACATGGCCCACGAGGTGATCAAGGCGGGTCGGGCCGCGACGGGCTCCAAGGACATCCGCTGCACGGTGTCGATCGGCGGGTTCGTGCCGAAGCCGCACACCCCGTTCCAGTGGGCCGCGATGGAGCGTCCGGAGGTCATCGACCACCGGCTCAAGATCCTCAAGCAGGCGATCAACTCGGACCGCTCGCTGGGCCGGGCGATCGGCTACCGCTACCACGACGGCGAGCCGTCGCTGATCGAGGGCCTGCTGTCCCGGGGCGACCGTCGGGTCGGCGCGGTGATCCGCAAGGTCTGGGAGAACGGCGGCCGGTTCGACGGGTGGAGCGAGCACTTCTCGTACCAGCGCTGGGTGGACGCGGCGGCCGAGACGCTGCCCGCGTTCGGGGTGGACCTCGACTGGTACACCACCCGTCAGCGCGACGAGCTGGAGGTCCTGCCGTGGGACCACCTGGACTCGGGCCTCGACAAGGACTGGCTCTGGCAGGACTGGCAGGATTCGCTCAGCGAGTTCGAGCAGGATGACTGCCGGTGGACGCCGTGCTTCGACTGCGGCGTCTGCCCCTCGATGGACACGGAGATCCAGATCGGTCCGACCGGCAAGAAACTCCTGCCCCTGACGCCGATCACCCCCCTGAAGACCCCCGCCTCCTGACCCGACCCCGGGGGGCGGTGCTGAGTTTCGAGGAGCGAGACGATCAGTAAGAGAAACCAGCCGGAGGGTGGGCAGGCGCCGGTCGTGCAGCGCGCCCGCATCCGGTACGCCAAGCGCGGCCCGCTGCGGTTCACCTCGCACCGGGACTTCGCCCGGGCCTTCGAGCGCGCGCTGCGGCGCGCCGCCGTACCGATCGCCTTCTCCCAGGGCTTCACCCCGCACCCGAAGATCTCCTACGCGAGCGCCGCTCCGACCGGGGTGGCGAGCGAGGCGGAGTACCTGGAGATCGGCCTCCAGGCGGCGGTCGACCCGGAGGCGCTGCGCGCCGCGCTCGACGCGGCGCTCTCGCCGGGGCTGGACGTGCTGGAGGTGGTGATCGCCGAGGGTGGCAGCCTGGCCGACCGCATCGAGGCGTCGCACTGGCGCATCGAGCTGCCCGAGGTCGACGCGACGACGCTGCGCGCCGCCGTGGACGCGTTCACCGCCGCCGACGAGGTTCTGGTCGAGCGGATGACCAAGCAGGGACGACGGACCTTCGACGCCCGTGCGGCCGTCATGTCGATCGATGTCCTAACCCCGACGCAGATGCCTTACGGGGTGCCGGCCGTACCGTGTGCGATACTCGAACTGGTCGTGCGGCAGGTCACCCCGTCCGTACGGCCCGATGACGTCCTTTCCGGCCTCCGCGTGGTGGCCGACCTGGAGCCGCCGGTCTCGCCGAGGGTGACCCGGCTGGCTCAGGGCACGCTGACCGCGCAGGGTGCGATCGTGGATCCGTTGGATGCGGACCGCGACGGGGCAGCCATCGTTGGGCACTGACCGACGGTCAGGGCTCTTGCAGGCAGACTTCGGCGGTCGCGCACCACGCGCGCCCGGCGGAAACACTTTTGCGGCGACCCTGCGTGGCAGCGCTCACCCGCGCCCGGGGCAGCCAGAACTGGAGAACGTCCATGCTCGAGAACGAGCCCGAGGGCGGCGAACGGACCGGTTCACAGCCGGCCGGCGACACCGCTGAGCAGAGCAGCACCACCGACGGCACCGCCGGCAAGGAGCAGGCCGCCGGCGCGGAGCAGACCGCGGCCGAGGGCGTCGAGCCCGCCGCGCCGCCCCGACGGGCGCGGACCACCCGGCGTCGGGCCGCCCCGCTCAACCAGCCGGAGCAGGCCGAGGCGCCCGTCGAGGCGTCCACCGGTGGGGTTGGCGCCGTCGAGTCGCCGCAGGCGGAGGTCTTCGCCCCGATCTCCGGGGACCTGGACGTCGCCCCGAAGACCCCCCGCCGCCGTCGCAAGGCCGCTCCGGTCGAGACGACCGCCGAGGAGCCACTGGTCGCGGCCAGCGCGGAGCTGGCCTCCCCCGAGGTCGTTCCTCCGGTCAAGGTGACCCGCACCCGGCGCAAGAAGGCGACGCCCGCCGTCACCGAGCCCGAGCCCGCCGCCATCGAGGAGCCCGCGGCCGTGGCGGAGCCCGAGCCGGCCGCCGCCACCGAGCCTGAGCCCGAGGCGACCCTGGCCGATGAGCCCGCCGCCGAGACGCCGGCGGAGTCCGACCTGCGCGAGGCGGAAGCCGAGCTGAACGAGGCGCAGACCCCGCCCGGCGCGACCGCCGAGCAGGCGTTCGGCGACGTGGAGCCCGGTGTCGCCGTGGCCAACGTGGTCGACGAGCTGGTCGAGGACGTCGAGGACGTCGAGGACGTCGAGGTCGCGCCGCCGAAGACCCGCCGCCGGCGCGCCGCGCTCTCCGCGCCCACCGTGCTGTTCATGGCGCCGCAGCCGGACGCCGTGCCGGTGACCAGTCCGACGGAGCCCGCACCGATCGCCGAGGAACCGGTCGTCGAGGCCGAGCCGTCCCGCCGGCGGCGGCGCGGTCGCCGCGACGCGGAGCCGGTGGAGGTCGTCGAGGTCGTCGAGGTCGAGGAGGAGCCGACCGAGGAGGTCGACGAGGCCGCCGAGGCGGACGAGGACGACGAGGACAGCGCCGCCGCGCGCCGTCGCCGCCGGCGCGGTCGCCGTGGTCGAGGCCGGGGCAAGGGCGGCGCCGACGACGCCGAGGACGAGGAGTCCGACGAGGCGGCGCAGGCCGAGGAGGAGGAGACCGCCGAGGCCGAGGGCGACGAGGACGAGGAGTCCGAGGGCGGGGACGGGTTGACCCGTCGTCGTCGCCGTCGTCGCCGCCGGGGCGCGGGCGACACCGAGGGCGCGGCCGACGACGGCGTGCCCACCGTGGTCAAGATCCGTGAGCCGCGTCGTACGGTCGACGAGGTCCAGGGCGTGTCCGGCTCGACCCGGCTGGAGGCCAAGCGCCAGCGTCGCCGGGACGGCCGGGAGCAGCGGCGTACGCGGCCGCCGATCCTCAGCGAGTCGGAGTTCCTGGCCCGCCGGGAGGCGGTGGACCGGGTGATGGCGGTCCGGCAGCGTGGTGACCGCACCCAGATCGCCGTCCTGGAGGACGGTGTGCTGGTCGAGCACTACGTCACCCGCAACTCCTCCGGCACGATGGCCGGCAACGTCTACCTGGGCAAGGTGCAGAACGTGCTGCCCAGCATGGAGGCGGCGTTCGTCGACGTCGGCCGGGGCCGCAACGCGGTGTTGTACGCCGGCGAGGTCAACTGGGACACCTCCGGGCTGGAGGGGCGTGCCCGCTCGATCGAGCAGGCGCTGCGCTCCGGCGACTCGGTGCTTGTCCAGGTCACCAAGGACCCGATCGGGCACAAGGGCGCCCGACTCACCAGCCACATCGCGCTCTCCGGCCGGCACCTGGTCTACGTGCCCAACGGCAACGCGTCCGGGATCAGCCGCAAGCTGCCGGACACCGAGCGCAAGCGGCTGCGCGACGTGCTCAAGAAGCTGGTCCCGGACGGCGCGGGCGTGATCGTCCGTACGGCCGCCGAGGGCGCCAGCGAGGACGAGCTGGCCCGCGACGTCAAGCGGTTGCAGGCGCAGTGGGAGGACATCCAGGCCAAGGCCGCCGAGGGTGGCGCTCCGGTGCTGCTCTACGAGGAGCCCGACCTGGTCATCCGGGTGGTCCGGGACCTGTTCAACGAGGACTTCCGCGAACTCGTGATCGAGGGCGAGCAGTCGTACGGCATGGTCGAGTCGTACCTGTCGCACGTCTCCCCGGACCTGGTCGACCGCGTCCGTCGGCACGTCGGCACGAACGACGTGTTCGCCGAGTACCGGATCGACGAACAGATCATCAAGGGCCTGGACCGCAAGGTGTTCCTGCCCTCCGGTGGCTCGCTGGTGATCGACAAGACCGAGGCCATGACGGTCGTCGACGTGAACACCGGCAAGTACACCGGCTCCGGCGGCAACCTGGAGGAGACGGTCACCCGCAACAACCTGGAGGCGGCGGAGGAGATCGTCCGCCAGCTCCGGCTGCGGGACATCGGTGGCATCGTGGTGATCGACTTCATCGACATGGTCCTCGAGTCGAACCGGGAGCTGGTGCTGCGCCGGCTCACCGAGTGCCTGGGCCGGGACCGCACCAAGCACCAGGTCACCGAGATCACCTCGCTCGGCCTGGTGCAGATGACCCGTAAGCGGATCGGCGCGGGTCTGCTGGAGGCGTTCAGCGAGACCTGCGAGTGCTGCAAGGGCCGGGGCGTGGTCATCCACACCGAGCCGGTGCCGGAGAAGCCGCGCAACGGCGGGGCCGCGGAGAAGGTCAAGGCGGTCGCGTCGTCGGCGCCGGCCGCCCCGGCCGCGGAGAACGGCACGCTGTCCTCCCGCCGCCGGGCGCGCAAGAGCGCCCCGGCCGAGCGCGCGGTGGTCGAGGTCGTCGACACTGACAACCACGCCGAACCGGACGCCGACTACCAGGACACCATGGGGTACGACCTGTCCCGGTACGAGGCGGAGACGGAGGCCGCTCCGGCGGTGTCCGACAGTCAGCGGGGCGAGTCGGCCCGACTGGCCGCGGCGGACGACCCGGACGCTCTCGTCGACGCCGACGGCGACGAGGAGGCCACCGAGGGTGGCGCCGGACGTCGCCGCTCCCGCCGGGGTGGCGCCCGCCGGCGGACCCGCCCCTGACGGCTGACCGGCCCGGTGTTTGACGAGGTCCCTTTCCCGGCAATGTGACTCCGGGAGGGACCTCGTCGCTCCGGTCACCCGACCCGGGAGTGGTCGCCCCGGTCAGGAGAAGAAGATGCGTCGCCTGCTCGCTCGTACCCTGCTGGTGGTCGTACTCGTCGCCGGCGGGGGCTGCTCCGATGGCCGCTCCGGTGGCGCGGACGCGACCGGGGGTTCCCGGCCGGCTGGCCCGACCACCGGGGGATCGCGCGGTACGCCGGTGGCTGGTGTGGTGGGCGGCGACGCCCAGGTCTGCGCCGAGGCGCGGCGGGCCGGCGCCACGGCCGTCCGGGAGTACGTGGCGGAGCTGGGCCGCGTGGTCGCGGCGGTGGGCGCCGGTGACACCGTCACGGCCGACGCGGCCCGGACTGGGGCGCAGACGGCTCTGGCCGGCTGGCGGGCCGCCCTGCGAGAGCAGGGGGCACGGGCTGCCGACGCGCAGCTCAAGACGCTGCTCAGTGACCTCGGCACGGAGGTCGCCGCGCTCGGCGTCGACGTCGAGTCGATCGACGAGACCGAGCTGGACCGGCTCCAGCAGCGCCTCGATCAGCTCTGCGCCCGGTGACCAGGGTGGGCCGGTTTGGGGTCCACACCAGCGATGGCGTACTCTTGCCTACGGCCCACCTTTGGTGTGCCGAGTTCCCGCGTGCCCGCGCCGCCGTGCACTGCTACCCGGCGAGCCGCCGCGGGGACGACCAGTCAGCAGCCTCAACGACAGGGAGTCCGCCTCCGATGTACGCGATCGTCAAGACCGGCGGCAAGCAGTACAAGGTCGCCGAGGGCGACGTGATCGAGGTCGAGAAGCTCACCGGTGCACCCGGTGACGCGGTGAAGCTCACCGCGGTGCTCCTCGTCGACGGTGACGACCTGGTGACCGACGCGGCGAAGCTTGCCGAGGTCGCGGTGTCCGGCGAAATCGCCGCGCACACCAAGGGCCCGAAGATCCGGATCCACAAGTTCAAGAACAAGACCGGCTACCACAAGCGCCAGGGTCACCGCCAGCCGTTGACCCAGGTCAAGGTGACCGGCATCTCCAGCGGGAAGTAGGTCGTCCTCCAATGGCTCACAAAAAGGGTGCGTCCAGCTCGCGTAACGGTCGTGACTCCGCGGCCCAGCGACTCGGCGTGAAGCGCTTCGGTGGTCAGGTCGTCAGCGCCGGTGAGATCCTCATCCGGCAGCGTGGCACCAAGTTCCACCCCGGTGACCTGGTCGGCCGTGGCGGCGACGACACGCTGTTCGCCCTGGCCGCCGGCTCGGTCCTGTTCGGCACCAAGCGCGGTCGCAAGACCGTCAGCATCGTTCCGCAGCAGTAGTTCTCGTCGCTGGGCGGGCCGCGGACCTCCGGGTCCCGGCCCGCTTCGCTTTTTCGAAGTGCGGGGTCCACCCTCGCTGGAAGGATAGACGCCGTGGCGACGTTCGTTGACCGGGTCGTCCTGCATCTGCAGGCCGGCGATGGTGGGCACGGTTGTGTCTCGATCCACCGCGAGAAATTCAAGCCCTTCGGGGGGCCGGACGGCGGCAACGGCGGGCACGGCGGCAGCGTGTCGCTGGTGGTCGACCCGCAGGTGACCACGCTGCTCGACTTCCACTTCCACCCGCACGTCAAGGCCGACAACGGCAAGGGCGGCGCGGGGTCGAACCGGGACGGGGCCAACGGCCACAACCTGGTGCTCAAGGTCCCCAACGGCACGGTCGTGCAGACCGCCGACGGCACCGTGCTGGCCGACATGGTCGGCGCCGGCACCACCTTCGAGGTGGCCCGGGGCGGGCGCGGCGGGCGCGGCAACGCCTCGCTGGCCAACGCCAAGCGCAAGGCCCCGGGCTTCGCCGAGCTGGGCGAGCCCGGCGACCAGCTCGACATCGTGCTGGAGCTGAAGAGCGTCGCCGACGTGGGCCTGGTGGGCTTCCCATCGGCCGGCAAGTCGTCGCTGATCTCGGTGATCTCCGCCGCGAAGCCGAAGATCGCCGACTACCCGTTCACCACCCTCGTGCCCAACCTCGGCGTGGTTCGGCTGGACAACCACACCTTCACCGTCGCCGACGTACCGGGCCTGATCCCCGGCGCGGCCACCGGCAAGGGCCTGGGCCTGGAGTTCCTGCGGCACATCGAGCGCTGCGCGGTCCTGGTGCACGTCATCGACTCGGCGACCCTGGAGCCGGGCCGCGACCCGGTCGCCGACATCGACGCGATCGAGGCCGAGCTGAGCCAGTACGGCGGGCTGGCCGACCGCCCACGGCTGGTGGCCGTGAACAAGGTCGACGTGCCGGACGGCCGGGACCTCGCCGAGATCGTCCGCCCCGACCTCGAGGAGCGCGGCTACCGGGTGTTCGAGGTCTCCGCGGCCACCCGGGAGGGGCTCAAGGAGCTGACCTACGCCATGGCCGAGCTGGTCGAGGCGGAGCGTAAGGCGGCCCCGCCGGCCGAGCCGGCCCGGATCGTGATCCGGCCGATGGCCGTGGACGACGCCGGCTTCACGATCACGGCTGAGGCCGACGGCTCGTTCACGGTGCGCGGCGTACGCCCGGAGCGTTGGGTCAAGCAGACGAACTTCGACAACGACGAGGCGGTCGGTTACCTCGCCGACCGGCTGGCCCGGCTCGGCGTGGAGGACAAGCTCGCAAAGGCCGGCGCTGAGCCCGGTGACCTGGTCCGGATCGGCGAGCGCGAGTTCGACTGGCAGCCGACGCTGTACGCGGGCGTGGAGTTCGTGCCCGGCAACCGGGGCACCGACGTACGCCTGGAGGACAAGTCGAACCGGGCCTCGGCGGCGGAACGGCTCGCCGCCCGCAAGGCCCGCCGGGTGCGCTCGGCGGACGAGGTGGGCGCGGACGCGTCCGACGACGCGGTCGACGAGGACGAGGACGACGCCGAGTAGCCGGTTGCGCTCCGTGATCGGGTTGACTGCCGGAAACCTCCGTGAAATCCTTCCCGCCTAGCGTCGGGTGATGCTGATCGAGTCGCGACCCGCCACCGATCCCGAGATCGCCGCCCTGGTCGTCGCCCAGCAGCGTGAGCTGCGCGACGCCGATGGCGGGTTGGACGGGCAGGTCACCATCACCCACAATGACATTCGCTACCTGGCGGTGGTGGTGAGCGGTCGGGCGGTCGCCTGTGGTGGGCTCCAGTCGCTCGACGCCGTCACCGGCGAGATCAAGCGGATGTACGTCCGACCGGCGTACCGGGGGCGGGGCATCGCCAGTCAACTGCTCGCCGCCCTGGAGGAGTGCGCGTTCCGGCAGGGGCACACGGTGGTCTGCCTGGAGACCGGCACGTACCTGCCGGCGGCCATCGGGCTGTACACGTCGTGCGGCTACGAGCCGATTCCGGTGTACGGCGAGTACGTCGGCAACCCGTACAGCGTCTGCTTCGCCAAGCGGCTCCCGGTCGCGGCCTGACGGCTCCCGGTCGCGGCCTGGCGGCTTCCGGTCGCGGCCTGGCGGCTCCTACCCGCGGACCGGCGGCTGGCCCGGCTGGCCGTGCTGGCTCTCAGGCGCCGGTCTCGGCGTGCGCGACGGTGACCGGCTTCGACTCCGGCGACGCGTGCTGACGCAGCACGATGCTCAGCAGGATCAGGGCGCCGACCGCCAGGAACTCGCTCTGCCAGTTCTGCATGGACTGGAACCAGAAGTCGCTCGTGCCGAAGAAGTCCCACACGCTGATCGGCGGCGCACCGCTCTGCAACGCCTGCTCCTCGTTGTAGGCCGCCGTGCCGCCGAGCAGGTGCCCGACGAACGAGCCGGCGAAGATCAGCAGCAGCGCGAGGGAGAGGCTGTTGCGGTAGACCACCAGCGGAAGCCCACCGGCGCGTACCGGCCACGGCGACTGGGCGGTGGCCCGGCGCTCGTCGTCCTCCGGCCGGTCGGTCTGGTCCACCGGCTTCGACTCGGCCGAGCCCCGCTGCACCAGGTACGCGGTGAGGAGCACGTACCCGCCCATCTGGAGGAACTCCGACTCCCAGTTCTCGAAGACCGCCTCGGCGAAGTGCCCACTACCCAGGTATGCCGGCCAACTCAGCGGGGCGGCACCGAACTCGGTCAGCTCCTCGTTGTGGGTCTGCCAGCCGAACACGCTCTGCAGGACAAGGAAGACCAGGAACGCGCCCAGCATGGCTGCGGTCAGCGCGTTGTCGCGTATCCAGCGAGGCATCGTCGACCCCCTTCACGGATCATCACCCGGCCAGTACCCACGCTGCCGTCGCCGCCAAACACGTGAATCGGCAGCTCAGGGACGGTCGATCGGGCTGTCCAGCCGCCCGCCGGTGCCCGCCTGGTTGGACAGCAGCAGCCCGAGCGCGAGCATGCCGAAGCCGAGGGCGAGGTGCAGCCAGTTGTCGGCGTCGTTGACGGGCAGGATGTTCGCGCCGCCGTCCTCGTCGACCGCCTCGATCGCCAGCCCGTACAGCCAGAGGGCCAGGTAGATGGCGCCGCCCCCGGCCAGGAAGAGCCGGGCGCCGGCGACGCTGCGGGCCAGGGCCAGGCCCACCAGCCCGAACAGCAGGTGCACCGCGTTGTGCAGGATCGACACCTGGAACACGCCGAGCAGCTTGGCGTCCGAGTGGTGCCCGGCGAAGGTCAGCTCGCCGTAGTCGGTGGTGATGCCGGGGATGCAGCCGAGGATGCCGATCAGCAGGAAGATCCCGGCCACGACCAGCGCCGCCACCTGCACCCGGGGCCGGGGCGCGGCAGGTCGGCCGCCCCGCGCGTCTCGTGCCATCCCTGCTCCCTTCGGTGGATCTGCCGGTCCGGCGAACCTCGCTGTCCGCAGCGGCGACGTGACGCAGCCCGACGATCCTCCATTTTGAAGTCGCTACCGGCGGCCGCGCAGAGAAATGCACGAACAGGTATGGAAGCCAAAACGCAGGGTAGGTGAGTTGTCAGCGGCCATGGCGACACGGCCGCATCCCCCCAGCACAACCGCGACGACTTTCCGAGCGGAAGGGAAATCATGACCTACGATTTGTCACCCACGTCTTCCACGTACGGGCAGGAGTCCACCAACGGCGGCGGTGTCCGCGAGCAGGCCCGCCACGTCGGCTCCGAGGCTGCGCACGCCGGTGGCGCGGTCGCCCAGACCGCGAAGGAGCAGGGCGCCGAGGTCGGCCGCGAGGCCGCCCGGCAGGCCCGCGACCTCTACGGCGAGGCCCGCAACCAGCTCGCCACCCAGACCGGCGAGCAGCAGCGCCGCGCGGCCGGCGGCCTGCGGTCGATCGCCGACGAGATGCGCTCGATGGCCGAGCAGGGCGGCCAGGCCGGTCCGGTGAGCGAGCTGGCCCGCCAGGCGGCCGGCCGGGTGCACGGCGTGGCCGGCTGGCTCGAGGAGCGCGAGCCCGGCGACCTGATCAACGAGGTACGCGACTACGCGCGGCGCAACCCGGGCACCTTCCTGGTCGGCGCGGCGGTACTGGGTGTGCTGGCCGGTCGCCTGACCCGCGGCATCTCCGCCGCCGGTGACGACTCCGGCAACGGTTCCGCGGGCTACCGCGGCGCGGGCGCGTACGACCCGGAGCGCACCGCGGTGATCCCCACGCCGCCGCCGGTGCCCCGTACGGCCCCGGACGTCACCCCGGCCGGCGGCTACGCCGACCCGACGCCGGGCGGCTACACGGAGCCGGCCTCCGGCGGCTACGCCGACCCGACGCCGGGCGGCTACACGGAGCCGGCCAGCACCGGTCAGCCGCTGCCGCCGGTGACCCAGACCGACCCGCTGCCGGGCGTGCCGTCCAGCGGCAGCCCCCGCCCGTGAGGCGCCGAGTCATCCGAAGGGAGGCAGCGGCATGACCATGCCGACGCAGGGGTCCGGCCTGGACTCCGGTTACCACCCGGACGCGGGTGCCCCGCACACCGCGGCCGAGGTGAAGGGCAGCTCGCTCGGTGACCTGATGCGTCAGGTCACCACCGACCTGTCGACGCTGATGCGCCAGGAGGTCGAGCTGGCCAAGGCCGAGATCCGCCAGGAGGGCAAGAAGGCCGGCAAGGCGGCGGGCCTCTTCGGCGGCGCCGGCTTCGGCGGCTACATGGTGGCCCTCTTCGTGTCCATCGCGATCTGGCAGTTCCTGGACAACGTCATGGACTCCGGTCTCGCCGCGTTGATCGTGGCCGTGATCTGGGCCGTGGTCGCCGCCGTCCTCTACTCGGCGGCGAAGAAGAACGCCCAGCACGTACGCGGGCTCAAGCAGACCAACGACAGCGTGCAGCGGATCCCCGACGCGCTCGAGCCCCACCCGGAGGGAGTCACCCGATGAGCACCGATCCCGACCAGATCCGCCGGGAGATCGAAGCCACCCGCAACAGCCTCAGCTCCGATGTGGACGCGCTGGCGTACAAGGTCAGCCCGAGCCGCATCGTCGACGACCGCAAGCAGCGGGCCCGTTCCGCGCTGCAGAATGTGAGGGACAAGGTCATGGGAACCGCGTCTGACCTCGGCCACGGCACCGGTCACGCCGCCCACTCGGTGGGCGACCGCGCGTCGTCGGCGGCGTCCAGCGTCAGCGACGCCGCGCACTCGGCGGCCTCCTCCGTCAGCGACGCCGCACACAGCGCGCCCCGGGTGATCCGGCAGAAGTCGCAGGGCAACCCCCTCGCCGCCGGCCTGATCGCCTTCGGCGTGGGCTGGCTGGCCTCCTCGCTGATCCCGGCCTCCCGCCGGGAGCAGCAGGCCGCCGCGCAGGTCAAGGAGAAGGTCAGCGAGCACAGCGGTGTCGTCAAGGAGAAGCTGGGCGAGGTGGCCAGCGAGCTCAAGGACGAGCTGCGCGAGCCGGCCCAGCGCGCCGCCGAGTCGGTGCGGTCCACCGCCCAGGACGCCGCGCACACGGTTAAGGACGACGGCAGGTCGGCCGCCCAGGACGTCAAGGACCAGGCTCAGCAGGCCCGCCAGCAGGTCAGTTCCTGACGACCACCGACACCGACGACGGCTCGCGACCCCCCGGGGGCAGCGAGCCGTCGTCGTAACTCCCGTGATCTTGCAGTTTCTGCTGCGGCTATGTCAGCTGTCGAGGCTTTCGTCCCCGCAGAAAGTGCAAGATCGCGGGGAGTCGGGGGTGGGCTGCTCTCCGAATTCTGGTGTCGCCGTAACGGACGCCGCCGAGCAGGAGGCGCTGGCTGAGTGCCAGCCAGCTACAGATACCGCGCTCCAGCAGCCAGAGCGGGGCGGCCAGCGAGGTGCTCGGTGGGAAGACGGCGGCCCCGGCGGCGCGGCGGCGGCCCGCCTCGGCCAGGGCGACGACGACGATGGCCGTCGTGCCGAGCAGCAGCCGGGGCCGGCGGGACGCGACCGCCGCCGTCAGCGCGGGCAGGACCGCGAGCGCGGTCAGCAGGCGGGCCGGCTGGGCCAGATCGTCGTACGCCTGGCGGACCCGCTGGCCACGAAAGTGCGCCGCGTCCGGCGGCAGTCGGCGTACGTACAGCCAGGGCGGCGCGGCCTCGATCCCGCCGTACGCGCGGACGGTGCGGATCAGCTCCAGGTTCTCGAAGAGCACGTCCGGGTCGTACCCGCCCATGGCGAGGAACGTGCTGCGGCGTACGGCGAGGGTGCCGGGGTAGTCGTTCCCGAGCGCCCGGTTGAGCAGCGTCCGGCCGGTGTCCCACCAGGCGTGCCAGGGCAGGGGATCGAAGTAGTTCTGCGGCCGGACCAGGTCGACCCGGTCCAGCAGCCGGTGTACCGCGTGGAGCCCGGCCTCGTCGTACCGGACGTCGTCGTCGGCGATCACCACGTGTTCGTGGCGCGCCGCGCCGACCCCGGTGTGCACCCCCACCACCTTGCCGTTGAGTCCCCGTCCGGCGGGGTCGGGTCGCAGGTGCCGGACCAGCCCGCGCCATGCCGCCGCGTGCCGGGCGAACAGCTCCGGGGGTGACCCGTCGACCACGAGCACCTCGACGAGACCGTTCAGCCGGCGCAGGTAGCCGGTCAGCTCGTCCAGGCCGGTGTCGGCGTGCCAGCGCAGCGGCAGGACGTACGCCATCGGCAGAACCGCCGGGGGCCCGGCGGTCGGCGGCGGGCCGGTGTCGTCGGGCCCGGCTCGCCGGGCGTCACCGGTGGCGGGGGAGGGCATCGGCGCCTCCTGGGCAGGCGGTGTGCGGTGGGTGGGCCGCCGCTGCACCTGCCCGTCGTGCGGCCGTCCAAACCCGGACGAAGCATCGACAGCCGCGCGCCGGCGGGACGGGTCAGGCGCGGGTAGCCGGCACGCAGCAGTGCGAGGGTGCTGTCCGGGCTGCGGTCGGCCGGCATGGTCGCCATCGGGCCCTCCTCGGGCTCCGGCGTCGCCGCCGTGGCCCGTCTATCCTCGTCGCCGCCGCGCAATCCCCGCGTCGACAGCGCGTCCGCTGGCCCCTCCCACGGGCGGCCGAACCTGGTTTGCTTGCCTGTGGGGCCGCCGCCAGCCGGCATCGCCGGTCGACGGGCGCGACCCCCGGTGGGCCGACGGCCACGACCACGGGGAGGGCGAGATGCACGACAACAGGTCACCACGCTGGCGGCAGCGACGGGCGGCCGAGGTGCCGGGCCGTGCCGCGCGGCCACTGATCGGCCCGCCCGGGCGGCCGACACGGCCGCGCCGGTTCTTCACCGTGCACCTGGGCTTCACCGCGCCGGGCCCGGCCGACGCCCGTGAGCAGGCAGTGGCGTACGCGGAGGCGCTGAGCCTGCTCCGCCCGGAGGTGGCGCTCGGCGCGGCGGCCCTGTCGCCGGCCGACGCCTGGCAGCGGGCCGCGCGGCTGTTCTGCGGTGCGGTCGGCCCGGACGGCGAGCGCTGCGTCGACGTCGCCGACCATCCCGGCTTCCACCACGCGCCCGGGCCCGGCGGGCTCGGCTGGGGTGACGGCGACCAGTGCGGCTGAGAGGTCCCGCCGTGGTCATTGGCGTGGCGTCACCGGTCCGGTCACGCGCGCTCACCCGACGGCACGACAATCGCGCATCGCCCGTGCCGGTGTCCTCGACATCGGGGAATCGGCACGGGCGAGGAGCGGCGTCGGGTCAGTCCAGGTCGAACTCGCCGTCCTGCGCGCCGGCGACGAACGCGTCCCACTCGGCCTGGGTGAAGACCAGCACCGGGCCCTCCGGTTCGGCGGAGTTGCGCATCCCGATCAGGTCGTCCACGAAGGCGACCTCGACGGCGCTCTCGGAGGTGTCCCCCTCGGCCCGTTGCCAGACCGCGCGGGAGAGATCGAAGTCGCCCTTGGGGTGCTGCGCCATGGTTCTTTCCTCCACTGCCGGAGCCCGATGGGGACCGCCTGCCGATCCCCATCGGGCAGGATAAGCGGATGCCGAGCCTGACGCGTGTAGAGGCGACCGCGCGTGGCGCGGCGATTACTGTCGAGTCCTATCAGGTGGACCTCGACCTGACCGGCGATGGCGACCTGTTCCGGTCCCGCGTCGAGACCCGGTTCCGGGCGGCCGCCGGCGCCGCCACCTTCGCCGAGGTCAAGCCCGCCAAACTCCTCGCGGTACGCCTCAACGACCGTGCCGTCGATCCCGCCACGTTGAGCGACAACCGGCTGCCACTGACCGACCTCGACACGACGAACACCCTCGTCGTCGAGGCGGAGATGGCGTACTCCAACGCCGGGGAGGGGATGCACCGCTTCGTCGACCCGGCGGATGGCGAGACCTACCTCTACGCGGTGACCTTCCTCGACAACGTCCAGCGCATCTTCGCCGCGTTCGACCAGCCCGATCTCAAGGCGCCGCTCACCCTCTCGATAACCGCGCCGCCGCGCTGGACGGTCTCCGGCAACGCCGAGGTGCTCGCCAATCCGGCCCCTGGGCGCTGGGAGTTCGCCCCGAGCGCGCCGCTGTCCACGTACTTCTTCTCGCTGATCGCCGGTCCGTACCACGTGCGGCGGGCCGAGCACGACGGCGTGCCGTTGGCGATCTACTGTCGACGGTCGCTCGCCGAGCACCTGGACGCCGACGCCGAGGAGATCTTCACCGTCACCGGTCAGTGCCTGGACCGGTTCCACCAGCTCTTCGCGGAGCGCTACCCGTTCGGCAAGTACGACCAGGCGTTCGTGCCCGAGTTCAACGCCGGCGCGATGGAGAATCCGGGCATCGTCACCTTCCGCGACGACTACGTGTTCCGCTCGGCGGTCACCGACACGCAGCGCGAGCAGCGGGCCACCACGATCGCCCACGAGATGGCGCACATGTGGTTCGGTGACCTGGTCACCATGCGCTGGTGGGACGACCTGTGGCTCAACGAGTCCTTCGCGGAATACCTGGGCACCCGGGTCACCGCCGAGGCGACCCGGTTCGGCCAGGCGTGGACCTCGTTCGCCATGCGCCGCAAGGCCTGGGGGTACGCGGCCGACCAGCGCCCCTCTACCCACCCGGTCGCCCCGCCGGAGGTGGCCGACGCCGACGAGGGCCTGCTCAACTTCGACGGCATCTCGTACGCCAAGGGCGCCGCCGTGCTGCGGCAACTTGTCGCATGGCTCGGTGACGAGGCGTTCCTGGCCGGCCTGAACGCGCACTTCGCGGCGCACCGTTTCGGCAATGCCACCCTCGCCGACCTGCTGGCCAGCCTGAGCACGGCCAGCGGGCGGGACCTGTCCGGTTGGGCCGAGCTGTGGCTGCGCCGGCCGCAGGTCAACACGCTGCGTGCCGAGGTCAGCGTCGACGCCGACGACCGTTACAGCGAGGTCGCCGTGGTGCAGACCGCCCCCGAGTCGCACCCGGTGCTGCGTCCGCACCGCATCGGCGTGGGCCGGTACGCGGCGGACGGCACCGTGCGGCGCGACGAGGTGGATCTCGACCCGGCCGTCGACGGCGGCCGTACCGTGCTCGGGGCGTTGACCGGCGAGCCGGCGGCGCAGTTGCTGCTGCCCAACGACGGTGACCTGACCTTCGCCAAGGTACGCCTCGATCCGGCGTCGGCGGAGGCCGTCGCGCTGGTCCTGCCGGGCCTGACCGATCCGCTCACGCGGGCGGTGCTCTGGGGCGAGGCACTGGACGCGGTGACCGACGGTGAACGGCCGGTGGGTGGCCTGGTCGACCTGATGGTGGCGGCGCTGCCCGCCGAGACCGAGGTGATCATCGCGGAGGATGTGCTGACCCTCAGCCGGTCGCTGGTGGACCGCTACCTCGACCCGCTGGCCCGTTCGGCGGCGCTGGCCCGGATCGCCGGGGCGTGCCGGCGTCTGCTCGACGGGGCGCCGGCGGGGGAGTCGTTGCAGCTCGCCGCGGCGCGGGGCTGGATCTCCGCGACGACCGACAGTGACCTGCTCGTCGGTTGGCTCGCCGGCCGGGACGTACCGGCCGGGCTGAAGGTCGACGCGGAGCTGCGCTGGGCCGTGCTGCGGCGGCTCGTGGTGCTGGGCGCGGCGGGCGTGGAGGAGATCGCCGCCGAGGCGAGCGTCGACGTCAGCTCGGCCGGCGCGGAACGGGCCGCCCGGTGCCGGGCCGCGCTGCCCGACCCGGCTGCCAAGCAGGCGGCATGGGAGATCATCGTGCGCGACGCCGAGCTGTCCAACCGGCTGCTGGAGGCGACGGCGGAGGGGTTCTGGCAGCCCGAGCAGGCCGACCTGACCGCCGCGTACGTCGAGAAATACTTCACCGAGATGCCGGCCGCCGCTCGTCGACGTACCCCCTGGACGGCCGACCGGGTGGCGAAGCTGACGTTTCCCCACTATGCCGTGGCGCAGCCGACCCGGGAGGCGGCCGCGGCGCTGCTGGCCCGCGACGACCTGACGGCGGGCCTGCGGCGGGTGGTCACCGACGCCGACGACGACCTGCGGCGGGCGCTCGTCGCCCGGACGGCGGTGGCCGCCGCCGCGGCCTGAGGCTGCCTCACCGAGCCGGCTCACGACGGTCGGGCGCGGGGTGGCCCGGCGGTCACCCCGCGCCCCCGTGTTCAGCGCAGGGCGGGTTCCGCCGTGACCGGGGCGTCGAAGTCGATGGCGTAGCGCTGCTCGTGGGCGATGGTCCGCTCCGGGTCCATCGCCGTCCGCACGAGCAGCGGCATCAGCAGCGGCATCAGCGTCCGGGCGACCGGCCCGGGGGCCTTGGTGTGGTTGATCCGCGCCGCGCGGGCGGCGACCTTCTCGACCCGGGTGCGACGCAGCCGCACGTACGCCTCGAAGGCCGACGTCACGTCGGGCAGGTCCCGCAGGCAGCGGGCGAGCTGCACCGCGCTCTCGATGGCGAGCGAGGCGCCCTGCCCGGAGCTGTTCGACGGCGCGTGCGCGGCGTCACCGACCAGCACCATGCGGCCCCGGTGCCAGTGCGGCACGGGCGGCATGATCTGCAACGCGCCGACCACCTGGAGGTCGTCGGCGACGCTGGTGGCCATCAGTTCCCGGCCCGGGTCGTCGTCGCCGTAGGTGGCGCGCAACGTGTCCAGCCACTGCTCCGCCGGCACCGCGCGGGCCTCGACGATGCCCATCGGCCGCTGCCCCGGCAGGTTGGCCCCCCAGCGGGTGCCGCCACCCGGCTCGGGCCAGTACAGGTAGTAGCCGCGCCGCCCGAAGGCGAACGTCATCGTGCCCGGCTCGGCGTCCACCTCGTGTCGGGCGACCGCCTCGAACCCGAGCAGCCCGGTGAACCGGGGGCCGGGCGCGGCCGGGTCGATGAGGCCACGGACCGTGGACCGGATGCCGTCCGCGCCGACCAGGACGTCGGCGGTGGCCGTGCTGCCGTCCGCGAAACGTGCGGTGACGCCGCCGTCGGTCTCCTCGACGCCGACCAGCCGTCTGCCGTACGCGAAGGGGACGCCCTCGGCGACAGCCCGGTCGTGCAGCAGCCGGTGCAGCTCGGCCCGGTGCACGACGCGCAGCGGCGGCACCCCGGCCAGCATCGGCAGGTCGATGCGCCGGGAACCGACGGCCATGACGCTGCGATGGATTTCGGTGGCGATCGCCGTCACGGCCTCGTCCGCGCCGACCGCTTGCAGGGCGGCCACGCCGTTGGGCGCGAGCGCGAGGGTGCCGCCGATGCCACCCGCCCCACTGGCGGTCGCCGGGTACGCCTCGGCGACGGTGGCGGTGATGCCGGCGCGGTGTAGCGCGAGGGCCGTCACCGGCCCGGCGATGCCGCCGCCGATGACGAGCGCGGTTCGTACCGTTGTCATGCTGTGTCTCCCTGGTGTCGGCGCGTGGGTGCGTACGAACCAACCTGGGAGGGGACCCGACTATCCTCGTGGTTGCCGCTTCGGGCCGGGTTCCTGCTCAGGTGCCGGTTCGGGGTAGGGCTCCGGCGGGGTGTTGGCGCACCCCGCCGGAGCTGTCTTGTCAGTCGGCGCTGTCGGGGTCGCCGCTGGTCCTTGCGGCCAGCTCGGTCAGCTCGGCCGGCATCTCGCCGGTCTCGTGGAAGGCCCGCCAGGTGTCCAGCCCCGGGTAGCTGCCCGCGGTGAGCTCCGCGACCAGGGCCCGCAGCCAGGCCGCTTCGGCGTCCCGGATGGCGAGGTCGTACTCGGTCTCCACCAGGAACAGTCGCGGGATCTCCCGCAGGTGGGCGTCGAGCGTCTCGCGGTCGCGCCGGAGCGCGTCGTCCAGCCGCTCGAGCCGCTGCCGGAGCAGGTCGGTGGCCTCGTCGGGATGCAGCGCGGCGAGCACGGACAGGCCGGCCCGGAAGCGGGGATGCTCCGGCATCGGCGTGCCGACCAGCTCGCGCGCCCAGTCGACCAGCTCGGCCCGCCCCGCGTCGGTGATCCGGTAGACGGTGCGCTCCGGTCGTCGGCCCTCGCGGACGCTCTCCACGGCGGCGATCAACCGGTGTTTGTCCAGGTTGCGGATCACCGTGTAGAAGGAGCCCCACTTGAACTCCATGTCCTGGTCCTTGCCCCAGGCGCGCAGTGTGCTGGCCATCTCGTAGGGGTGCATGGGCCGCTGGACGAGTGCGGAGAGCACGGCCAGTGCCAGCAGGTTGCCGACCTTGCGCCGCTTCGGCATGACGTACCTCCCAAATACTCGTAGACGAGTATACGCATGCGGGTATTTGTGTCGCCAGCCCTCGGGCCACCACGACCGGCGCACACGGCCGGCCTACGATCACGGGGTGGAGGAAGATATCCGGCGGATCGGGATCATGGGTGGCACCTTCGACCCGATCCACCACGGGCACCTCGTCGCGGCCAGCGAGGTGGCGGACCGGTTCGGCCTGGACGAGGTGGTCTTCGTCCCGACCGGGCAGCCGTGGCAGAAGGCTGACGAGCCGGTCAGCCCCGCCGAGGACCGGTACCTCATGACGGTCATCGCCACCGCCTCCAACCCCCGCTTCCAGGTCAGCCGCGTCGACATCGACCGCAGCGGGCCGACCTACACGGTCGACACCCTGCGCGACCTCCAGGCCGAGTACGGCCCCAAGGTGCAGCTCTTCTTCATTACCGGCGCGGACGCGCTGCAACGCATCCTGTCCTGGAAGGACCTGGACGAGATCTTCGAGCTGGCGCACTTCATCGGCGTGACCCGGCCCGGGTTCGCGCTGTCCGACAAGCACCTCCCGGCGGACACGGTCAGCCTGATCCAGGTGCCCGCCATGTCCATCTCGTCGACGGACTGCCGCGCCCGGGTCGCCCGGGGAGAACCGGTCTGGTACCTGGTGCCCGACGGTGTGGTGCAGTACATCGCCAAGCGACGCCTCTATCAGCCCTGATCGCGTCGGGTATGCACCGTTTCGTGCGTCTAACCGACCAGAACTGACGGGTCGGGACCTCGCCGGGTGTGAGACGCTTGGAGGATCGCACGCCTGATCGAAGGAGAACGGTGACAGTTTCCGAACGCGCGCACGAGCTGGCGATCGCCGCCGCCCAGGCAGCCGCCGACAAGAAGGCGCAGGACATCGCGATCATCGACGTCGGCGACCAGCTCGCCATCACCGACGCGTTCCTGCTCGCCGCCGCCCCCAACGAGCGTCAGGTGCTCGCCATCGTCGACGCCATCGAGGAGCGCCTGCTGGAGCTTCCGGAGAAGGCCAAGCCGATCCGGCGCGAGGGCGAGCGCGGCGGCCGCTGGGTGCTGCTCGACTACGTCGACATCGTGGTGCACGTCCAGCACACCGAGGAGCGCGAGTTCTACGGGCTCGACCGCCTCTGGAAGGACTGCCCCACCATCCCGTTCGTCGACCGCGACCTGGTCGAGGCCGACGCCAGCGGGTCCGCCGCGGCCGAATGACCCGGCTGATCGTCTGGCGGCACGGCAACACCGACTGGAACGCCGCCAACCGCGTCCAGGGGCAGACCGACGTACCCCTCAACGACCTGGGCCGCGACCAGGCCCGCTCCGCCGCGCCGCTGCTCGCGTCGCTGCGACCCGACGCCATCGTGTCCAGCGACCTGAGCCGCGCCGCGGAGACCGCCGCGGCCCTGGCCGCGCTGACCGGGCTGCCGGTACGCACCGACGCGCGGCTGCGCGAGCGGCACTTCGGCCAGTGGCAGGGCCTGCACCTCACCGAGGTCGCCGAGCGTTTCCCCGCCGAGTACGCGCGCTGGCGGGCCGGCGACCCGGCCCCGGGGGCAGATCTGGAGCCGCTGCACGAACTCGGTGAGCGGGTGGCCGCCGCGCTCCTGGCGGCGGCCGACGCGACCCCCGGCGGGAGCGTGGTCATCGCCACCCACGGCGGTGGCTCCCGCCAGGGCGTCGGCCACCTGCTCGGCTGGCCCGCCGACGTGCTGCGCACCATCGGCTCGCTGGCCAACTGCCACTGGACGGAGCTGCGGCACGACGACGTTCGAGGCTGGCAGCTACGTGGTCACAACGTCGGCCTCGTCACCGCGCCGGCCGTCGTCGACGTGGTCTGAACGCCGATCCCGCCGAAGCCGACGGGCGCACCTCGGCGTACCGCGTCCTGATCGGCTAGCGTGCCGGGCATGCCCGTCGCGGTCGTCACCGACTCCACCGCCTACCTCCCGCCCGAGCTGGTGCGGCGGCACCGGCTGACCGTCGTCCCGCTGACCGTCGTGCTCAACGGCGCGGAGGGGCTGGAGGGAGTGGAGACGCAGCCCGCCGACGCCACCCGCGCACTGGGCGAGCGGCGGGTGTCGGCCAGCACGTCCCGCCCCGCCCCCGAGCAGTTCGCCCGGACGTACCGCCGCCTCCTCGACGACGGCGCCGACGGCGTCGTCTCGGTGCACCTGTCCGCCGGCCTGTCCGGCACCGTCGAGGCGGCCCGGCTGGCCGCCGTCGACGTCGACGGCCGGGTCGAGGTCGTCGACAGCCGCTCCACCGGCATGGGGCTCGGCTTTCCGGCCATCGCCGCCGCCACCGCAGCCCAGGCCGGGGCGGACCTGGCCGGTGTACGCGACGCGGCGCTCGCCGCCGTCGCCCGGACCACAGTCTGGTTCTACGTCGACACGCTGGAGTTCCTCCGCCGGGGCGGCCGGATCAACGCCGCCGAGGCGCTGCTCGGCACCGCCCTCTCGGTCAAGCCGATCATGCACATGCCGGACGGGGCGATCGTGCTGCGCGAGAAGGTGCGTACCGCCAGCCGGGGAGTGGCCCGGCTCGTGGACCTGGCCGTCGAGGCGGCCGGCGACGACGACGTCGACCTCGGCGTACACCATCTGGCCGCACCGCACCGCAGCGCGCCGAGGCGCTGCTCGCCGCCCTCACCGCGCGTCTCGGCGAACGCCTGCACGACACGTACGTCTCCGAGGCGGGCGCGGTGGTCGCCGCGCACGCCGGGCCGGGCCTGGCGTGCGTGGTCGTCCACCGTCGGCCCCGGCCGCGAGCTTCGTCAACGGGGTGACCCTGCCGGTGGACGGGGGACGGGCGGTGCTCGGCCTGGACCCGGAGGCCCGCTGACCGATGTGCGGGCGGGCCGCCTCCGGATCGTGACGTCTCGGAGGCGGCCCGCCCGCCCGCTCAGCTACGCAGGGACCACTGCTGGTTCTGTTGGCCGTTGCAGGCCCAGAGGATGAGTTTCGTGCCGTTGGCGGTGCCAGCGCCGTTCGCGTCCAGGCAGAGCCCGGACTGGACGCCGGTGATGGTGCCGTTGGCGTTGACGTTCCACTGTTGGTTCGTGCCGCCGTGGCAGTCCCAGATGATCACCTGAGTGCCGTTGGCGGTGCCCTGGCCGTTGGCGTCGAGGCACTTGTTGCCGTACACCTGGATCTGCTTGCCGGCGGTGTAGGCCCAGCGTTGGGCGGCGCTGTTGCTGATGCAGTCCCACAGTTGCACCTGAGTGCCGTTGGTGGTGGTGCCGTTCGGCACGTCGACGCAGCGACCGGACTGGGCGCCCACGATCTGGGCGTTCTGCTGCGGGTTGCCGCCGCTGGCGGGGGTGTAGGCGGCAGCGGCGATGTTGGCCTGCACGGCGTCCTCGGTGGCCGCCGTCGGGTAGCCGGAGGTCAGCACACCCTCGAAGAAGGTGCCGCGGCCGGTGATGCTGTTGTCACCACCGATGCCGAGGAGGATGGCACCCTCCTTCTTCATGGGGTTGTAGCCGTTGGGCCGTCGACCGTCGAAGTAGGTGGTCAGGCCGCCCGACTGCGCGTCCCCACCCCGGATCGCCCAGTGGTTCGGCTCGCCCTTGACCATGGCCGTCACGAAGCGGTGGTTGATGGACGCGATGTTGTTGTAACCCGCATTCACCCCCGAGAACAGGCCCCACTCCAGGTCAGCCATGATCCAGGGACCCGCCCCTGCTCCGTAACCCCACTGCTTGTTCGCGCCGAAGTAGA
The DNA here is from genome assembly GCF_049841675.1 of Micromonospora sp. DT4. NCBI lineage: Bacteria > Bacillati > Actinomycetota > Actinomycetes > Micromonosporales > Micromonosporaceae > Micromonospora > Micromonospora sp. DT4. The sequence goes on along the minus strand of NZ_JBNCKT010000041.1, from coordinate 17,040 downwards.
CCGTCTCCATGATGGCGCGTTCGTCGGCCTGGACGTTGGTCTGCGCGTTGCCGTAGTCGAAGCAGCACCACTGGTTGTAGTGCGTGCCGTCGACGACGGCGTAGATGCCCTCGGGCTGGTCGCCGGTCGCGACGCCGTTGGTGTTGTTGTTGCGGTAGCCGGTGCCGGGGGCAATGTAGACGCCGTACGCCTTCTGCCCGCCGATGGTGACCGGTGCCGCCTTCGCGTCGGCGAGGTAGTCGTACCCGCCGGCGGCGGGGCCGCTGAAGCCGCCCGGAGGCGCCTGGGTGAGGCGGTTGTTGCGACCGGACTGGTCGTAGATGATCGTGATGACGCAGTTCGTGTTGGCGCAGAACGTGTCCTGGGTGGCCGCGTTGGCGACGCCGCCGGCGCTGACCACGCCGACGTCGCGCGTGGTGTTGTCAGACGAACGGCGGACCTGGTAGAGCGCACCGTCGTACGCCCCGTACAGGGCCCGGGTGGTGCTGTGCGCGGCGACGCACGGTGTGCCGCCGGAGGCGTAGATGTCGCACGGTCCGGTGCCGGCGGCGCGGGCGACGCCCGGCGACTCCGAGACCACGTAGGCGCCGGCGACGGCGACGAGGACCAGCAGGGTCCCCGCTGCGGCCAGCAGGCGGTGCAGCCTTCTCTTCACGTCCATGGATTCCCCTCAATTGCGGCGGTGGTGGTGTGGGGGTGACGTCACGCGTGATAGCGCTAACATTAATCGTTATCCATGCGTAGGCGCTACCTTCCGGCGCTGGATGGGCCTCCTTGCCCTAGCAGACGCGAGCATGATCAGGGCGTTGTCCACAGTGGTGCCGGCTGTCCACAAGTCGGGGCGGGATGCCCCCCGTCGTGGCGTCCGCCGTCCTAGCGTCGCGGCGTGGCACAGGACGAGGAGACAGAGGTACGCCAGCGTCTGCGCCGGTTGACGGCCCGGACGGGTGGCCCGCCATCGCTCCCGTCCGGTGCCGGTGGGTCGACGGCGGCGGCGGACGTGTCCACCGGTCCCGGCGACGGTGCGCCACGACTGCCCGGCCCCGGAGCGTTCGATCCGGGACGGCGCGGTGTGCGGGCGTTGGCGGTCGTGGCCCTCGTGGTGGTGCTGGCCGCCGCCGGTTGGGCCTGGCGGTCCCGGCCGCACGCGGAACCGGTCGCCCCGCCGGCCACCGAGGCCACCCCCGTCGCGGAGGGCCAGGGCAGCGCGTCGGCATCCGGCGAGCTGGTGGTGGCGGTCGCGGGCAAGGTACGCAGACCCGGGCTGGTGCGCGTACCGGCCGGGGCCCGGCTCGCCGACGCCCTCCGGGAGGCCGGCGGCCCGCTGCCCGGCGTCGACGTGACGCTGCTCAATCCCGCCCGAAAGGTCACCGACGGCGAGCTGATCGTCGTCGGGGTGACGCCACCACCGGCACCGGGCGCTGCGGCCGCTCCCACCGCCGCCGGGGCACCCGGCGGGTTGGTGAACCTCAACACCGCGACGCTCGCCCAGCTCGACGCGCTACCGGGGGTGGGACCGGTGCTCGCCCAGCGCATCCTCGCCTACCGGGATCAGCACGGCGGGTTCACGGCCGTCGGCGACCTGCGCCAGGTCGACGGTATCGGCGACGCGCGGTACGAGCAGCTCAAGGACCTGGTGACAGTGTGAACGCCCCACCTGTCGTCGGTGCCCCGCCGCCACCGGACCTCCGGCTCGCCGGGTTGGCCGTGGCCGCCTGGCTCACCGCGCTCGCCGGCCTGCACCTCGGCGTCCGTCCACTGCTGCTGGTGGCCGCCGGGGCAGCAGTGTCGACCGCGCTGGGCACCCTGCACCTGCTCGGCCGGCTCGGTCGCCCCGGGGCTCGCGCCCGCCGTTACGGCTGGGTCGCCGTCGCGGTCGGCCTCGGCGTGCTGTGCGGCGCGGCGACGACCGCGGCCCGGCTGGTCGTCCGGGACGCGCCGCCGGTCCGCGCCCTCGCCGAGAAGCGCACCCCGGTCACCGCCGACCTCGTCATCCGTGACGATCCGCGCCCGATCCGCTCCGCCGGGCGTCCCGGCATGCTGCTGGTGTCGAGTGACCTGGTCCGGCTGACCGGTCCGGACGGCCGGCGGCTGCGGGCGTCGGTACGGGTACTGGTCCTCGCCACCGACCCGGCCTGGCGGGGGCTGCTGCCGGGGCAGCGGCTGACCGCCGAGGGGCGGCTCGGTGTTCCGCGCGGCGGTGACCTCACCGCGGCGGTGCTCGCCACCAACGGTCCACCGGAGCGGCACGGTACGCCGTCCCGGGCGCAGCGTGCCGCCGGCACGTTGCGCGCGGGTCTGCAACGGGCCTGCGCGCCGCTGCCCGACGACCCGGGCGGCCTGCTGCCGGGGCTGGTGGTGGGCGACACCAGCCGCCTGCCGTCCGCCGTCGAGGAGGACTTCCGGGCGACCGGCATGACGCACCTCAATGCCGTCTCGGGCAGCAACGTCGCGATCGTGGTGGGCGCGGTGCTGCTGGTGGCCCGCTGGGCGCGCGCCGGACCGTGGCTCGCCGGGCTGCTCTGCGGGGTGGCGCTGGTGGGCTTCGTCATCCTGGTCCGTCCCTCACCGAGCGTCGTACGTGCCGCCACGATGGGGGCGGTCGGGCTCGTCGCGCTGGCCGCCGGTCGACCCCGGGCGGCGTTGCCCGCGCTGGCCGCCGCCGTCACGGTGCTGGTGCTCGTCGACCCCGAACTGGCCGGCGACGCCGGGTTCGCGCTGTCCGTTCTGGCCACCGGGGGCCTGCTGCTGCTCGCGCCGCTCTGGCGGGACGGGCTGCGCCGCCGGGGCGTTCCGGCCGGGTTGGCCGAGGCGTTGGCGGTGCCGGCGGCGGCCCAGGTGGTGTGCGGTCCGGTCGTCGCCGGAATCTCCGGCACGGTCAGCCTGGTGGCGGTGCCGGCCAACCTGCTGGCGGTGCCGGCCATCGCCCCGGCGACGGTGCTGGGCGTGACGGCCGCCGTGCTGTCGCCGGTCTGGCCGGCCGGCGCCGGGTTCGTCGCGTGGCTGGCGAGCTGGCCGGCCTGGTGGCTGGTCGTCATCGCCCGCCACGGCGCCCGCCTCCCGGCCGGCACCCTGCCCTGGCCGGGTGGGGCGTGGGGAGCCCTGCTGCTGGCCGGGCTGACCGTGGCGCTGCTGGTGGCCGCCCGTCGACCGCTGGTGCGCCGGCTGGTGGCGGTCGTCGCCGTCGCCGTCCTGCTCGGCGCCCTCGGAGTCCGCCTGATCGCCAGCGGCTGGCCGCCGCCCGGTTGGGTGGTGGTCGCCTGCTCCGTGGGGCAGGGCGACGCCCTGGTGCTGCCCGTCGCACCCGGCCGGGCGGTGTTGGTCGACGCCGGGCCGGACCCGGGCGCGGTGGACGGGTGCCTGCGGCGGCTCGGCATCCGGGAGGTGTCGCTGCTGGTGATCAGCCACTTCCACCTCGACCACGTGGGTGGGGTGGCCGGGGTGTTCCGGGGGCGACGGGTGGCGGCCGTGCTGACCCCGCCCTCGACGGAACCGGCGAGCGGTCGGGCGGCGGTCCGCGCGGCGGCGACCGGCGGCCGGGCCACGATGCTGGACACCACCGCCGGGGCCCGGCACCGGGTCGGCGGTGTCGAGCTGCTGGTGCTCGGTCCGCCGTACCCGCTGGCCGGCACCCGATCGGACCCGAACAACAACTCGCTGGTGCTGCGCGCCACGGTCGCCGGCGTCTCGGTCCTGCTGCCCGGCGACGCCGAGACCGAGGAGCAGCACGCCGTGCTGGTCCGGACGCCGCCGGGACAGCTACGGGCGGACGTGCTGAAGGTCGCGCACCACGGCTCGGCGTACCAGGACGAGAGCTTCCTCGCCGCCGTACGGCCGGCCGTCGCGTTGGTGCCCGTCGGCGTCGGTAACACGTACGGGCACCCGAACCGCGCGCTTCTGGCCCGGCTGAGCAGGCACGGCGTCCGGGTCCTGCGGACCGACACCGACGGCGACGTGGCGGCGATCCGGACCGCCGACGGTCTGGCGGTGGCCCGCCGAGGGGCGCCACCGGGACGACGACCGTGAGAGGAACCGCAGGGCAGAGGTGCCGGCGCGGTGGAAATTGCTCGCGCCGAGACGAAATCCCGACCGTATTGCGGATTGAATGATGAACTGAGGTAAATGTCTGGATTTGCGCTTAGTGCGGGCCGCACCGACCGGGCGGCGAATGAGCAGGCGCGTACCCGCCACAGGCCGTGCGAATATGGGCGACGTGACCCCCGCCAGCCTCGCCCCCATTGTGCTCGTCGTCGGCGACGAGGAGCTGCTCGCCACGCGCGCCGTCTCCGAAGCTGTCGAGCGGGCCCGCGGCACCGACCCCGACGTGGACGTCCGCGAGTACCAGGCGGGTGCGCTCGCCGTCGGCGAGATCGCCGAGATGCTCAGCCCGTCGCTGTTCGGCGGTCGGCGGCTGCTCATCCTGCGCTCGGGTCAGGACGCCCGCAAGGACCTGGTCGCCGCGCTGCTGGCGTACGCCAGGAATCCCGACCCGGAGGTCCAGCTGCTGGTGCTGCACCTGGGCGGCGCCAAGGGCAAGGCGTTCGCCGACGGGCTGCGGTCGGCGGGCGCCACGGTGGTCCCGGCGGCCAAGCTCAAGGGGCACCGCGAGCGGGTCGCCTTCGTCCGTGACGAGATCCGCCGGGCTGGCGGCAGGTGCGCCGACGACGCCGCCAACGCGCTGATCGCGGCGGTCGGCAACGACCTGCGCGAGCTGGCCGCCGCCTGCTCCCAGCTCATGGCCGACACCGACGGGCGAATCACCACCGAGACGGTGGCCCGTTACTACCGGGGTCGGGTCGAGGTGACCGGCTTCACCGTGGCGGACGCCACCATGGTCGGCGACGTACCGGCCGCCCTGGAGGCGCTGCGCTGGGCCCTGCACGTCGGCGTCGACCCGGTGCCCATCGCCGACGCCCTCGCCGACGGGGTGCGTACGGTGGCCCGGGTGGCGTCGGCCGGGCGCGGCAGCCCGTACCAGCTCGCCAGCAGCCTCGGGATGCCGGCGTGGAAGATCGAGCGGGCGCAGCGGCAGGGGCGCGGCTGGACTCCGGAAGGGCTGGTCCGGGCCATGCAGGTCGCCGCGGAGTGCAACGCGGCCGTCAAGGGGGGCTCGGACGACCGGGCGTACGCCCTGGAACGGGCCGTCTTCTCCGTGGCGGCAGCCCGGCAGGGCAGCAGCCGGTGACGGGGCCGAACCGTACGGCGTGGGCCACGGTGCCCGCCGACGAGGAGCGGTACCGGCCGCTCTACGCCCGGCTTCTCGGCCTGCGGTTCGTCAACCCCGGTGGGGTGCTCTGCTTCCTGTTCTTCGAGGGCACCATCGCCCTGGCCGTGCTGCTCGCCCTGGCGGAGCTGGTCACCTGGTGGGCGGTGCTGGTGCTGCCCGTCGTCGTGGCGGCGATGGTCAAGCTCAACGACATGGTGGCCGCGGTGGTGGTCCGTTCCGCCGCGCTCGTACCCGAGCAGGAGCGGGACCGCTTCCGCCGGCAGATGGAGCCGGTGGTCGGCCGGGCCCGGGTCGAGTGGATGTCGCACGCCGTGGCCGCGGTGGCGGTCACCGCCGACCCGGTGCGGCCCACCCGCCGCGCGGACCCGCAGGACTGACGGCCGCCGGGGCCGCGAGCACATCGGCGGCTCGTGGACACACGAAAGCCCCGGACGTGGACACACGGAAGCCTGGACGCACGGAAGCCCGGACGGTGGACGCACGGAAGCCCGGACGGTGGACACACGGAAGCCTGGACGCACGGAAGCCCGGACGGTGGACACACGGAAGCCTGGACGCACGGAAGCCTGGACGGTGGACACACGGAAGCCCCGGACCGGGGTCCGGGGCTTTCCGAATCAGTCTGACGGCGAAGCGTCAGGCGGAGAGTGCCACCACGCGCTTCGCGATCGCGGACTTGCGGTTCGCGGCCTGGTTGGAGTGGATCACGCCCTTGCTGACGGCCTTGTCCAGCTTGCGCGAGGCCTCCTGCATCAGCGCGGTGGCCTTCTCGACGTCACCGGCCTCGGCAGCCTCGTTGAACTTCCGGACGGCGGTCTTCAGCGACGACTTGACCGACTTGTTGCGCAGCCGGGCCTTCTCGTTCTGCCGGTTGCGCTTGATCTGGGACTTGATGTTCGCCACGCGACAGCCTCGTCTTGATAGCTCGGGTTGGTCAGCTTGTGCGCGGCATGACGACATGCGTCACCGCTGCGCGAAGAGCCAGGTTACCAGGTCACCCGGGACGAGCCAAAACGGCTCCACCCGATGGCGCGTGCGGGGCGCTGGCGCTGGGCGGCGCTGTCATCGCCAGCCCTGGCGGTGGGCCAGCCAGTTGAGCGACTGCTCGCCGCTCCAGCGCTGGTGGGCGGGGAGGTGCGGCGAGGCCGTCGGTGGTGCCGCCGCGGCTCCGGTGAGGTAGTAGCCGGCCAACGCGGCCAGGGTCGCGTCCAGCGCGTCCGGGGGCGCGCCGGCGGTGGCCGGGTGCGCGGCGAAGATCCGGTCCGCGTCCAGCCCACCGGTGTACGCGGTGAGCAGCAGGCCGGCCAGATCGAACCAGGCCGGCCCGGAGCAGACCCAGGTCCAGTCGCAGAACCAGGCTCGGCCGTCCGGCCCGATCAGCACGTTGTCGACCCGCAGGTCGCCGTGGATCAGGCCGGTCGCCCCGGCGGCGTACCGGGGGAGGAGCCCCTCCAACTCCACCAGCTCGGGCAGCCGGGCCAGCAGCGGCTTGGGCAGTGGTGGGGTCGGCTCGCGACCGGCGGCGACCTCCTCCCACCAGAGGATGTCCGACCGGGCCAGCTCGGCCAGGTGCGGCAGGCCGAGCGCGGTCAGCTCGGCCGGCGGCTCGGCCAGGGCGGCGGCGACCTGCGCGTACCCGGCGAGGGTGGCGTCCAACTCGGCGGGCACCCAGGGCAGGCGCGGGGTGTGCCCGTCGACGGCGTCGGTGCACAGCACGAACCAGCCGGCCGCGGAGAGGGTCCACCGGGGGCGGGGCGCCGGCAGGTCCGCCGGCAGCCGGTCGAGGATCGCGGCCTCTCGGGCGTACCAGTCGACGAGATGCGGTTGCTCGGCGGCGGGTGCCGCCTTGACGAAGGCCCGGCCGCCGTCGGCGGTGTGCAGCACGGCGGCGAAGCCCCGGGTGAAGCCCGCGGTGGCGACCCGGGCGATGACCACCGGCGCGCCGAGCCGGTCGGCGACCGCGGCCCGCAGCGCCGCCGGCAGCGCCGGCCACGACGGGCGCAGGGCGCTCGCGTGGTACGGCACCGGCGGCAGTTGGGGAGGGGGCACCCCACCATGCTGCCCCGGGGTACGTGCGCGGCGCGCGGCGACACTGCCAGACTGCCAGCCATGAGGACCGGGGACTTCTGGCAGCTGATCGACCAGGCCCGCGCCGGGGGCGGGGGTGAGCCCGGGCCGGTCGCCGCGCGGGCCGTGGCGTTGCTCGCCGAGCGCGATCCGGAGGACATCATCGGTACGCCCAGCACCAGACGCGGGTGCTGGCGGCCTCGCACAAGGCGGACCTGTGGGGTGCGGCCTACCTGATCAACGGTGGTGCCTCGGCCGACGGCTTCGAACACTTCCGGGGCTGGCTGATGACCCAGGGGCGTGCCGTCTTCGCCCGCGCGGTCGGCGAACCGGACTCGCTGGCCGAACTGCCCCAGGTGCGGGCCGCCTCGCTCAGCGGGGAGGAGTTCTCCGCCGAGCAGATGCTGGCGGTGCCGTGGGAGGCCTACCGCAGGGCCACCGCGTCGGAGCTGCCGGAGGCCCGGGAGCCGGTCCGGACGCCGGACCTCAACGACTTCTGGGACTTCGACGACGAGGAGGAGGCCCGCCGACGGCTGCCCCGACTGGCCGCGCTCTTCGTCGAGCCGCCGATGGAGTGAGGAGTCCTCGGGTCGATCCATCGCCCACGCAGCGGGCGTGCCCCGGCGGCGTGGGAACATGGAGGGGGTCGGCGGCGCGCCGGCCTGTTCACGTCAGCCGACCAGAACGGACCGCTGTGCCACCGAAGCTCGATCCCGGCGCGAACGCCCCTGGTTCCACCGACCCCGGTCGCATCCGGAACTTCGGCATCATCGCCCACATCGACCACGGGAAGTCGACCCTGGCCGACCGGATGTTGCAGCTCACCGGTGTGGTCGACCCGCGGCAGATGCGCGCGCAGTACCTGGACCGGATGGACATCGAGCGCGAGCGCGGCATCACCATCAAGAGCCAGGCCGTCCGGATGCCGTGGACCATCCGCGACGGCGAGCGGGTCGGTGAGCACGCGGTGCTCAACATGATCGACACCCCGGGGCACGTCGACTTCACCTACGAGGTGTCCCGGTCGCTGGCCGCCTGCGAGGGCGCCGTGCTGCTGGTCGACGCCGCGCAGGGCATCGAGGCGCAGACCCTGGCCAACCTCTACCTGGCCCTCGAGAACGACCTGCGCATCATCCCGGTGCTCAACAAGATCGACCTGCCGGCCGCCCAGCCGGAGAAGTACGCCGAGGAGCTGGCCCACCTCATCGGCGGGGACCCCGCCGACTGCATCCGCGTCTCCGGCAAGACCGGCGAGGGCGTGCCGCACCTGCTCGACGAGATCGTCCGGCAGTTCATCCCGCCGGTCGGTGACGCCGAGGCGCCCGCCCGGGCGATGATCTTCGACTCGGTGTACGACGTCTACCGCGGCGTCGTCACGTACGTCCGGGTCATCGACGGCCGGATCAGCGCCCGCGACCGGATCAAGATGATGTCCACCGGCGCGGTGCACGAGCTGCTGGAGATCGGCGTCATCTCACCGGAGATGGTGAAGGCCGAGGCCCTCGGCGTCGGCGAGGTCGGCTACCTGATCACCGGTGTGAAGGACGTCCGGCAGTCCCGGGTCGGTGACACGGTCACCATCAACGCCCGGCCGGCGGCCGAGCCGCTGGGCGGCTACAAGGACCCGAAGCCGATGGTCTACTCCGGCCTCTACCCGATCGACGGGTCCGACTACCCGAACCTGCGCGAGGCACTGGACAAGCTCAAGCTCAACGACGCCGCGCTGGACTACGAGCCGGAGACCTCCGGCGCGCTCGGCTTCGGTTTCCGCTGCGGCTTCCTCGGCCTGCTCCACCTGGAGATCATCCGGGAGCGGTTGGAGCGCGAGTACAACCTCGACCTGATCTCCACCGCGCCCAACGTGGTCTACCGGGCGATCACCGACGACGGCACCGAGATCGTGGTGACCAACCCGAGTGAGTACCCGACCGGCAAGATCGCCGAGGTGTACGAGCCGGTGGTGCGGGCCACCGTGCTGACGCCCAACGACTACGTGGGCGCGGTCATGGAGCTGTGCCAGGGCCGACGCGGCAGCCTGCTCGGCATGGACTACCTCTCCGCCGACCGGGTGGAACTGCGCTACACGCTGCCCCTCGCCGAGATCATCTACGACTTCTTCGACCAGTTGAAGAGCCGTACCAAGGGCTACGCCTCGCTGGACTACGAGCCCTCCGGCGAGCAGGCGTCCGACCTGGTCAAGGTGGACATCCTGCTGCACGGCGAGCCGGTGGACGCGTTCAGCGCCATCGTGCACAAGGACAAGGCGTACAACTACGGCGTCACCATCGCCGCCAAGCTGCGTACGCTCATCCCGCGCCAGCAGTTCGAGGTGCCGATCCAGGCGGCCATCGGCAGCCGGGTCATCGCCCGGGAGACCATCCGCGCGATCCGCAAGGACGTCCTTGCCAAGTGCTACGGCGGTGACATCAGCCGTAAGCGCAAGCTGCTGGAGAAGCAGAAGGAAGGCAAGAAGCGGATGAAGATGGTCGGCCGTGTCGAAGTGCCGCAGGAGGCCTTCATCGCCGCCCTGTCCTCCGACTCCGGCGATACCAAAGCCCCCAAAAAGTAACCCCCCGGCCCTTCCGGCCCCCGGCCCTTCCGGCCCCCGGCCCTTCCGGCCCCCGGCCCTTCCGGCCCCCGGCCCTTCCGGCCCCCGGCCCTCCGGGTCCGGCCCGGTCACCAGTGTTGATCAAGAGGTTCGCGTCATCCGAAGCCCGGATCCTGACGCGAACCTCTTGATCGCCGGGGCGGGGCACCGGGGTGGGACCGGGGTTGGCGGGATTTTTTGGTCGGGCTTCCTGAGGTTGTCGCCCCGGGCAACATGTTGTCTGACCTGTATGGACGCGTCATCGTGCCAATCGACGCAGCCGATCGACATCGACGCCGGCGACTTCTTGTGCCGGTGAGTCGGTTTGGATTTTCGGTGGGTCGGGAATTTAACGGTCACGACAGGAAGCACGCGTTGTGTGTCAGACATTCTTAGGAGGAGGGCGACCGTGGAGCTCACCGTGTGGGGCATCATCACTGCCATCGTTGTTGGTCTCATCGTCGGGGCGCTCGGCCGCCTGGTTGTCCCGGGTCGGCAGAACATGCCGATGTGGCTGCACCTGCTGATCGGCGTCGGGGCGGCTCTGCTGGGTACGGTGCTGGCGCGGGCGATGGGTATCGCGACCGAGACCGCTGGTATCGACTGGACCGAGCTGTTGGTGCAGGTCGTGGTGGCCGCGATCGCGGTCGCGCTGGTGGCCGGTGTGGGTGGCCGCCGCCGCGTCACCCGGTAACAACCTGGCATCACCGCACCACTCGAAAGAGCGCCCGGCCGAATGGCTGGGCGCTCTTTCGTGATGTCATGCCCGGGTTCGGCCCGATTCCACGGGCGCCCGCGTCGACGAGCTGCGGTACGGTCGCCACGCGTCGGCCTGCCCCGCCCACTGTCGTAAAGGATTTCTTCGTACTAAGGTGCGGCGGAGAAGGTTAGTTCCAGGCGGCGCGAGGGGAGAAGTGGCGTGAACAGGTGGAAGCGGCTGGCCCCGGTCACCGCCGTGGTGGCCTCGGTCGCCATGGTGATGGGCGGCTGTGGGGGCTCCGGCGAGGACGCGACCGACGACAGCAAGCTCACGGTCTGGATGATGGGTGAGGGCGGCGACGCCCAGAACGCCTTCCTCGACGGCGTGGAGACCGAGTTCCGGCAGAAGCACCCCGACACCGATGTGGTGGTGCAGTACATCCCCTGGCTGGAGGCGCCCAAGAAGTTCCAGGCCGCGCTCGCCGGCGGTGCGGGCCCGGACGTCACCGAGCTGGGCAACACCGAGACCCAGGGCTGGGCCGCACAGGAAGCGCTCGCCGACGTGAGTGGTCGGCTGGGCGGCTGGGCGGACGGCAAGGACCTGCTGCCCGACCTGGTGCGCAACGCGCAGCTCGACGGCAAGCAGTACGGCGTCCCGTGGTATGCCGGCGTGCGGGCGATCTACTACCGCACCGACTGGTTCGCCGAGGCGGGCGTGCAGCCGCCGAAGACGTGGAACGACCTGATCACCGTCGCCAAGGCCGTGCAGGCGAAGAAGCCGGGCACCTACGGCATCGCCCTGCCGGGCAACTCCGAACTGCCCTTCTACTCCTTCCTCTGGGGCGCTGGCGCCGAGATCGCCACCAACCAGGGCGGAGCGTGGAAGTCCGGCTACACGACGCCGGAGGCGCAGCGGGCCGTCAAGTACTGGACCGACCTGGTGACCGTGCACAAGGTCGCCCCGCCGGCCGCCGCCGGCTGGAACGAGATCGACGCGCGGACGCAGTTCGCCACCGGCAAGGCCGCGATGGCGTTCGCCGGTAGCTGGCAGCAGGGCGCCATCAAGAAGGACAACCCCGAAATCGAGAAGGTCTGGGGTACGTTCCCGATCCCCGGCCCGGACGGCAAGGCCGCACCCGGTTTCGCCGGCGGTTCGGACGTGGCGATCTGGAAGGACAGCGAGCGTCAGGACCTGGCCTGGGACTACCTGACCGTGCTGCTCAACAAGAAGAACGCGCAGAGCTTCGCGAGCAGCCTCGGGTTCTTCCCCGTCTACAAGGACCTGGTCGCCAGCGACACGTACGCCAACGACAAGGTGATGGCGGCCTTCGCCACCACCATGCAGAACACCAAGCTCACGCCGCTCACCCCGAAGTGGGTGGAGGTCAGCCGGACGAAGACGGTGACCCAGGCGATGAACAGCTCGGTCATGAAGGGTCAGAAGACGGTCGAGAAGGCTACCGCCGACGCGGCCGGTGAGATGGAAAGCATCCTCAACTCCAAGTGACCACGCTGACCGAGGTGCCGGAGACGTCCGCCGCGCGGGAGAACCCCGCGCGGCGGCGTCGCCGGGTCGACCGCCTGCCCTACCTGCTGCTCCTGCCCGCACTCGTCATCATCGGGGTGCTGCTGCTCTGGCCGCTCGGCCAGGTGGTGGCGATGTCCTTCTACCGGCTCAACAGCGTCCGGCAGTTGCGGGGCGACCGGGAGTGGCCGTGGGTGGGGCTCGGCAACTACACCGACATCCTCTCCGACCCGTTCTTCCTGACGGTGCTGCGCAACACGGTCCTGTTCGCCGCGGCGAACGTGCTGCTCACGATGGTGCTGGGCACCCTGGTCGGGTTGCTGCTCAACCGGCTCGGTCGCAAGATGGCGACCTTCGTGGCCAGTTGCGTGATGCTCGCCTGGGCGACCCCGGCGCTGACCGGCACGATCGTCTGGAAGTGGATCTTCGACGACACGAGCGGCCTGGTCACCTGGCTCTTCAACGCGTTGCCGGACGGGTTCTCGAACGCCCTGTTCGGCCGCAGCGACTGGACCGGCTACGGCTGGTTCAATTCGCCGCTGCTGTTCTTCGCCATCCTCACCCTGGTGGTCGTGTGGCACTCGTTCCCGTTCATCGCGGTGAGCGTGCTCGCCGGCCTCAAGAGCGTGCCGAGCGAGCTGCACGAGGCGGCCCGGGTCGACGGGGCTAGCCCGTGGCGGATCTTCTGGAAGATCACGTTCCCGCTGCTGCGGCCGGTCTTCGGGATCCTGATCGTGCTCTCCACCATCTGGGACTTCAAGGTGTTCACCCAGCAGTTCGTCCTGGCCGGCGGCACCCAGGACCGGCCGACGTTCATGCTCTCCATCTACTCGTACGCCGAGGCCTTTTCGCCGCCGCCGAAGTACGGACTCGGCGCGGCCATCGCGGTGATCCTCACGCTGATCCTGCTCGTGGTCACCGGCTTCTACGTACGGATGGTGCTCAGGCAGGAGGACGAATCGTGAAGAAGGTCGCCCTCAACGGCGCCGGGCTGCTGGTCGCGCTCTTCGCGGCGTTCCCGGTCTACTGGATGATCTCGACGTCGCTGAAGCCGAGCAGCGAGATCTTCTCGTCCACCCCACAGCCGGTGCCGATGCATCCGACGCTGGCGCACTACCGGGAGATCCTCACCGGCAACCTGATCCCCGGGGTGACCTTCCTCGACTTCTTCCTCAACAGCGCGATCGTCGCGGTGTCCACCGTGGTGCTCAGCGGTCTGGTCGCCCTGCTCGCCGCGACGGCGGTGGCCCGGTTCCGGTTCAAGCTCCGGACCAGCTTTCTGATCATGCTGCTGATCGTGCAGATGATCCCGCTGGAGGCGCTGGTCATCCCGCTGTTCCTGATGATCCAGCGGCTCGGGCTCTACAACACCCTGCCCAGCCTGATCCTCACGTACCTCGGTTTCTCGCTGCCGTTCGCGGTGTGGATGCTGCGCGGTTTCGTCGCCGCCGTGCCCAAGGAGCTGGAGGAGGCGGCGGCCATCGACGGCGCGAGCCGCGCCCAGACGTTCCGGCGGGTGCTGTTCCCGCTCGTCGCGCCCGGTCTGGTCGCGACCAGCATCTTCTCCTTCATCACCGCGTGGAACGAGCTGATCTTCGCGTTGACGTTCATCAACGACCAGGGGCGCTACACCCTGCCGGTGGCGATGACCTTCTTCTTCGGCCGGGACGACACCAACTGGGGGCCGGTCATGGCCGCCTCCACGCTGTTCACCCTGCCGGTCATCATCTTCTTCCTGCTGGTACAGCGGAAGATGGTCTCCGGCCTGGTCGCGGGAGCGGTCAAGGGCTGAACCGGCCACCGAGCGCGAGCCCGGCCGGCGAGGTCGCGGGCCGGGTGCCCTCCCACCGCGCCACTAGGCTGGCCGTCATGACGGGCAGGGTGGCAGCGGTGAACCTCGGCATCGTGACCGAGGCGGAGTGGGCCGGCGACGCGAGTGGTCGCAGCGGCATCGACAAGCGGCCGGTCGAGGGATCGGTGGCGGTGCTCGCCGGTGGCCTGGCCGGTGACTTCGTCGCCGAGCGCCCGGTGCACGGTGGCCCGGACCAGGCGGTGTACGCCTACGCCGAGGAGGACGCCGCATGGTGGGCCGCCGAACTGGGCCGAGGTATCGGACCGGGGGGTTTCGGGGAGAACCTGACCACCTACGCGGTCGACGTGACGGGCGCGGTGATCGGCGAGCAGTGGCAGGTCGGTTCCGCTCTTCTCCAGGTCACCAAGCCGCGTACGCCCTGCACCACGTTCGCGGGCTTCTGGGGCGTACCGGACCTGGTCCGGCGCTTCACCGTCCGTGCCAGCCCGGGGGCGTACCTGCGGGTGCTGCGCGAGGGGGAGGTGGGCGCCGGCGACCCGGTCGAGGTGGTCGAGCGGCCCGCGCACGGAGTGACCATCGGTGAGGTGTTCCGGGCGACCAGCCTGGAGCCGGAGCTGCTGCCCCGCCTGCTCGACGCGACCGACCTGCCGGAGTCGATCCGGGAGAGGGCCCGCCGCCGCCTCGCCTCCCGCGGACGGTGAGGTTCTCGCCGAGGCTGGCAGAGAGCCGGGAGAGCAGGAAGATGTAGACCAGGTCGAAGAAGAGTTACCCGTCACGCTACCGACAGTGCGGCACCTGGTGTCCCGGAGGCGGATAGGAGAACGGCCCCCCGCCAACGCTGGCGGGGGGCCGTCTTCAGGCGCGGGTGATCAGCGCAGCCAGGGGATGTTGCGGTCAAGCAGACCGCGCTCCTTGAGCTCCTTGCGCAGCGGGATCTCGTCGTCGACGTACCCGTCCCAGTTGATGCCCCAGTAGTTGGCGGTGTGGGTGCCCTCACCGATCAGCTGGCGCTGCACGGGCGTGCGGTTGCGGTACCACTCGCCGTTCACGTCCGGGTGCAGCTCGTCCAGCGGACGGATCCACCGGTAGGTGTAGCCGACGAAGAGCATCTTGCGGGTGATGGTCGACAGGTTCGTCGAGCGCGAGTGCCACTGCCGGCGGTCGAAGATGAACGCGTCGCCCGGGTTCGCGGTGATCTCCACCGTGCCCTCCGGGTCCGGGTTGTGCACGCTGAGGTCCTTGGGACGGTCCAGCGAGTTCCACAGGTGGCTGCCCGGGATGACCTTGGTCGCGCCACGGCCGGTCTCCGACAGGTCGGAGAGCACGTACGCCACCTTCAGCGAGAACATCGGCCGGGGTAGGTTCGGGTCCATCGTCTCCGGGTCGGAGTTCTGCCGGTACCCGTCCTGGTGCCAACCCCAGTACGGCTTCTCCGGCTCGGCGGCCGGCGGGGTGACGTCCAGGTGGTTGTGGTGGGTGTAGATGTTCCAGCCGGCCAGCCCCCACATGTACGGGAAGGCGATCGGGTGGGTGAGCAGTTCGCCGAAGAGCTCGTCGCGCTCCAGGAAGCCCAGCAGGTGCAGGGTGCCGTCCTTCTTGGTGGTGCCCTTGGCCTGCTCCTCCGCGTAGACGCGGTCGACCGCCGCCTCCAGCGCCGCCCGGTGGTCCTCCGTCAGGACGTTACGCAGCAGGAGGAAACCCTGCTCGTGGAACTCCTTGCGGTCAGTGTCGCTGATCGGTTCGTAGCCGGTCCGGTCGCCGTAATCGAACACCGCGTCGTACCCCTCCCCATGAGGTGAAACCATTTCTGGCACAGGCCGCCGATCGTAACGCGAGTGCCGGGGCGGTGGGAGAGCGAGCGGTGGGGGTACGGCCCGCGACCCGACCGCGTGCAGCGGAACCGGTGCGGGGAGTAACATTTACGCGATCGCCGATGCTATCTGTCGGACTTTGTCCGATTGTGCGGTCACTGCCGGTTAAGAGATCCGGGTCGCTCAGCCCTCGGCGAAGACCTCGGCCACCACCTGACCCGCAGGCCCCTGCTTGCCGGTCACCTGGCCCCAGGTGCCGTTGCGGGCGGTCCACTCCAGGTTGCCGAAGCGGACCCGCTTCACCCCGTGGTCCTGGGCGTGCGACACCAACCAGTGCGCGTACCGCCAGCCGTCGCGCTGGTCCTGCGCCGTCACCGCCAGCCCGGTCTGGCTGGCCTGGTCGGTGATCGACACACCCCAGTCCAGCCCCAGGTTGCGGGTGAGCTGTGCGGCCGCCGCCGCGCCGTGCATCACCGGGGAACGCCCGACCGTGCAGGCCACCGCTTCGGTGGCGTCGCCGAGCAGGGCCTTGGTGAGCACCTCGGAGTCGTCGGCCCACTTCTGGTACGCCTCGGGGAACGCCGAGCGCTGTACCCGCTGGGCGGCGTCGGTGACCCGCATCTTCTCCCAGCCGCGCACCTTCTTGAGCGCCTTGTAGAACCTGTTCGCCGCGTAGCGGGGGTCGCGGATCTGCGCCGGCGTGCCCCAACCCTTACTCGGGCGCTGCTGGAACAGCCCGAGCGAGTCGCGGTCACCGTGGTCGAGGTTGCGCAGCCCCGACTCCTGGTACGCGGCGGCCAGCGCGACCACCACGGCGCGCTCGGGCATGCCGCGCTGGACGCCGATCGCCGCGATGGTCGCCGCGTTCGCCATCTGCTCCACGTCCAGGACCACCCGGCCGTCGGCCTGGACCGTGCAGGTGCGTCCCGCCGGCGGCAGCCGCAGTTCGTCCCCGACCCGCCGGATCACGAGCCAGATCGCGATCACGGCGACGAGGATCAGCACCGCACCACCCGCCACGGCTGCCCGAGTTCGCACCCGCACCCTCCTGAACGACAGTTCGACAAGCGTACGTCCCCGCTGGGGCCGTCCGGGTCGTTCGACCGGTCCGCGGTTCGCTCGGCCGTCCCGTACCGATCGGGACGTTCCCGTTCGGGGGCCGAACTCACCTGCCGCGCCCACCGGGCTCGGGCCTGTCTGCCTAGTGCTGCTCCGCGTTAATTCGTGGAGGGGTGTTGATCAGGTTGTTTCCTTGAGTGGGGTGCCGTCGTAGGTCCAGCGGAAGGGCTTCGCGGTCTCGTTACGGTTGAT
>NZ_JBNCKT010000040.1:0-46917 GCF_049841675.1 Micromonospora sp. DT4 | reverse complement strand
ATGCTGCTCCAGGACTCCTGATCTACCCGGACCTCGCGATCCAAGGTTCAAGTGTCCAAGATCAAGGGGGAAGGCCCGTCGTGCCGCGCGTCGGCCTCTACACCCCAATTTCGTGGGTCGTCAACGGCCACGGTCCACCGGACCGGCAGAACAGGGCATCGATGCTGGCGGCCGGGAAGCGATGCCTGAAGGACCGGGGGTAGTGCACGTCGCAGTGGCTGCACTGACCCCGAACTGCCGGTACAGGCCCCCATGACGGCCTGGCATCTGCTGGACCAGTTCGGAGCTGAGCGCGGATACGCCCGGCACGGCAGGCCGGGCGCACCCACCCGCTCACGTCAGGCTAGAGGATGGGGCTCGCCCGTGAGCGCCGCCAAGGCGACGGCAACCTCGTGGAGGCTCGCGCGAACGTACGTGGTGGTGGTGCCGGCGTCGCTGCCGCCGCCGGAATGGCCCGCGTACTCGCGGGCCACTGCGTAGCCAAAATTCCGCTCAACCCACGTCAGGGTCGTGTGTCGCAGCCAGTGCGTACTGATCTGCTGCACGTACACGGGCCACTGAAGATGCTCGCCCACCCGCACCCAGAGATGGTCGTAGCGACGGTACGTGATGGGCCGCCCGTTGCGATACCGCAGCAACTGCCCTGCCCCAGTCACATGCCGCTCCTCGGCATGCGACTGCAAGTGCCTCATGAGGGTTGGAGACACCGGCTGCCACCGCACCGTGTCGCCCTTCTCCCGCAGAAGGATGAGGCATTGTTCCGGGTCCAGGTCGACCGGCCGAAGTGCCAGCGCGCCACCCCGACGACATGCCGTCTCGGTGTGCAGCCGAAGCAGAAGACTGTCCAATGCCGGATCATCACCTGTGCTGGCGGCGACGGCATTGATCTCTGCCAAGCGTGTGTCGGCGACTGCTCGCCTCGTGCTGGGCAGGCGCCGTGGCTTGGCTACCTTGAGAGCCGGGTTATCCGCCGCAGCGATGTGTCCGTCAGCGACCGCCCGCCGGTAGAGGCACCGCAGCGCGGCGATCAGATGCTCTGCCGCACTTCGGCCACCTCGTGCGTTTCGCCGAGCTACCACGTGCGTCTTCACGTACTCCGCAAGCTGCTCGATCTCCGACGGGGTCGGTTCATTGAGTCGCCTCTGCCCCCACTGTTGCAAGACCCGCTTCCAATACGATCCGTAGGCACGCCGGGTTCCATCGCTGACCGCCGCCGACACGATCGGTACGTAATCTGCGAACGTCGGCGCTTGCGGACGCTTCGTCGCCGCCTCAATGAGATCAGCGGGCGAGATGCCCATCCTCGCGAGCAACAACCGAGCGGCATCCAGTTCGGCCTGGCTCGCCGTGTCACTCATGCTGTTCACCGCCGAAAGCAGCAGCGTGAATCTGAGCGACCACCGCGTCCAAGGCCGCGGGTGGATGCACGACAAGCACGCCACCATCGCGGTCCGCCGCCAGCAACAACCGGTCGCCCGGCTTGAGGCCGCACCATTTTCGAACGGCTGCCGGCAGATGAAGATGACCTTGACCCGTCAGAGTGAAGACGCCCTGCGGGTCCAGACGGACGACGATGAGCCCGGCGCTCTCGTAGATATGAAGACGGGTGCCGCAGCCCCATCCGAGAGCGCGGACGATCATACGATCAGCGATCCGACCACTGACATCGATGGCAGCCAGGCCGTAGACCGACGAGCCGGCCCGAGGGATTGGGAGGTCAGGCAGGGGCAGTGGGGGACGCCGCAATGCGCCTAGCCGCCGGCCCGTCCCCTGGCCCTGCTCGGGCGTCGACGGCGGGATGAGCGGAGCCACTGTCACTTCAACCACGGCGATCACCGCCGCCGAGCGTCGCATCCGTCGGGACTGTCGCGAAGATGCGATCCGCGTGGTCAAGCGAGCTTGACCACCAGTACGTCAAGTACAGCAGGGATGCTTCAAATCTGTGTCCGAGGGGGGACTTGAACCCCCACGCCCTATACGGGCACTAGCACCTCAAGCTAGCGCGTCTGCCATTCCGCCACCCGGACTTGCTCGTTCAGCCTACCTCGCCGACCCAGATGATCTTGCATCCGAAGGCCGGCCCAGCGGGCCGCACGGGGAGTTACTGTACACGGCGCTCGTGGATCATGCACATCACCCTCCCGCCGCTGCTCACACCACCACCCAGGGTCACCACAGCCGGCTTGAGCGCAGGCCCGGGTAGCGTCGGCGGCCCCGTGACGGCAGCATTGCCCTGTGTCCCATCCCTCTCCCCTGGCCCCCGTACAGCAACGGGCCCTCGCGCTGCGCGCGGCGGGCGACCTCGACGCCGCCCGGCAGTTGCTCGCGGATGCTGTCGGGTCCGCTCGTCCGCCTTACAGCGAGGACCATCCCGAGACGTTGCACACCGCGCACCTGCTGGCCCGGCTGCACCGCGAGGCCGACGACCCGCTCGCCGCCCGCCGGGTGCTCGAGGAGGCCTTCGCGGCGGGCGAGCGGCGCTGGGACCATTCCGAGCCGACGATGCTCGCGCTCGCCTTCGAGCTGGCGGAGGTCGCCGAGGAGCTGGGTAACAGGCACGAGGCCCGCCGCAACTACACCAGGGTCGCCAGCGCCGGGCCCGCCGTGCTCGGCGAGCACCACCCGGCCGTACGCGCCGCCCGTGAGTACCTCGGCGAGGCTGGCCGCGCCCCGCAGCGGTCGCCCGTCGGGCCGTCGACCTCCACGTCCGACGCCTCGACGACCGATTCCGGGGTCCGGTCGGCGCTGTCCGGCCCGACGGTGTCGCTGGCGACCCTGGCCGCGATGCGACCGGCGACCGGCGGCCAGCCGACGCCCGCGTCACCCTGGGCGCCGCAGCCCCCGACCCCGGCCGGTCCGACGCCGCCCGCGTCCGCCGTCCCTCCGGTACCGGCCACGCCGCCGACGCCGCCGCGTCAGCGGGTCGAGCAGCCGGCACCGTCGCCCCGGCCAGCGGTCGTGCCAGCGCCTCGGGCCGCCGTCCAGCCCACGCCGCACGTCCGGCAACAGCCTCCCCCCGCGCCGCCGCGTCAGCGCACGGACGACGAGCCGATCCGACCGGCCGCCAACCCGCCGCAGACACCGCCGACCGCCGTACCGCACGCCACGGCGCACCGGCCTACCGCGCCGTCCGCAGTCGCACCGCCCACCAGCGCGCCGTCGGCACCGGCGCCGGCTCCGCGGTGGGACGACCCCACGATTCAGGTACGACAGATTGAGCCACTTCTGGCCGAGGAGGCCGCTCGGATCGCAGCGGCAGGAGCGAGCGGCGCAGCCGTCACGGCAGAGGGAGCGTTCCCGACGACGTCAGGTCCGCTGGGCACGCCCACGCACCACGCACTCCGCCCGACGCCCGCGGTGCCGCAGCCGATCCCCAGTCCGCCCGTGCCCTCGGCGTCAGCCTCCGGGCCGGCCGTGCAACCCGGTCGCCCGGTGTCCGCTCCGCCCGGCTACGACCAGCCCGTCTTCGGACCACCCGCCCGGCCCCACCCGGTGTCCGGGCCTCCCGCCAACCCCGTGTCCGGACCGCCAGCCCAGACCTTCCCCGTATCCGGACCGCCCCACCCCGTATCCGGACCGCCAGCCCAGACCTTCCCCGTGTCCGGGCCACCCGGCCTGCCCGTGTCCGCACCACCCAGTCAGAGTCGCCCCGTCTCCGGACCACCCGGTTACCCCTACCCCGTCTCGGCGCCGCCCGGCCACAGTCAGCCGGTATCGGCGCCTCCGGTCAGCGCACCGCCCTGGGGACTGACCGCCCCGCCTTGGAGCAGCAGCGCACCTCCACAACCGCTGCCGGCCTCGGGCGGCGATGCGACAGAGCCGACGGACACGCAGGCCACACCGGTCGCTGAGGTCACAGCGAGTTCGGGGGCCATCGTGGACGGGCAGGCAACCGTGGACGGGCAGGCAACCGTGGGCGAGCGGCCCGGATCGGGCGGCGGGAGCACTGCGGCGCTGTCCACCGTGCACGGCGAGCCGTCGGGGTTCGCGTCCGCGTCGACGGAGGTGTTCCCGGCCGTCGGGCCGGCGAACCCCCAGCCGAGCAGACCCGACACCGGAGAGCCGGCCACGGCTGCGGCTGCCCCTACCTGGGCACCGAACCTCGGCCCGGCCCGTACGACATCCACCCGACCCGTCTCGGGCGGGTACGACGGCCCGCCACCGGTCGGGAGCGGACACGACGGGCCGGCGATGGTCGTGGGTGGACCCGGCAGCCCGGCGACGGTCGCAGGTGGACCCGGCAGCCCGGCGTCGACTCCGGTGGACGACCTGGTGCCGGGGCCGGTCGCGCCCTACCGACCGCCGGTCGCGCCCGTGTACCCGCCCGCCGGGCAGTACCCGCCCGCTCAGCAGCACCCGCCCGCTCAGCAGCACCCGCCCGCTCAGCAGCACCCGGGACAGCATCCCCCGCAGAGCCACGAGGTGTACCCGGGGCAGTACTACCCGCCGGAGGCGTACACCGATGGGGGTGGCTCGACGGGCCGCAACCGGGCGACGCTGATCGGCGCGGCGACGGCGGCCGGGGTTGCCCTGGTGGCAGTCGCCGGGCTGGGTGCGGTGGTGTTGAGCCGTGACAACGCGCCGCCTCCGCCCGGAGTGCCCGTGACCGCGGCGCCTGCGGCGACCGGTCCCCCTCCCGGCGACCTGAAACTCCGCGACGACGTCGTGACGATCACGCTGAGCTGGACCGATCCGTCCGGCGGCGCGGTGCCGTTCATGGTCGCGGGTGGGCGGGCCGGATCGGCGCTCGGCGTGATGGCCACCGTGGAGCCGGGGCGGACCAGTCACACGGTCAACGGGCTCAGCTCCCGGGTGGACTACTGCTTCACGGTGCTGGCCGTGTACTCCACGGACAGCTTCGCCACCTCGGGTCAGGTCTGCACCGACCGCGAGCGGTCCACACCGCCGAGCTGACCGCCGCAGGGGCAACGCGAACGGTCCACGCCTTCGCGCTGGCCGCCGTCGGATTGGCGATTGTGGAGCTGAACTGGGCGTCCACCGCGCACGCTCGGTATCCACAGGGGTGACGGTGCGGGTTCCCCCGTTCCCGGCCGGGCCATATGATGGCACCCGGCTCAGGGGAGGGATCGCCGCGAGGCGTACACCACCTGCCACGACTCAGGGAAGGCAGCCGGCTGTGGCCAGCATCGACGACGCCGAGCAGACCGACGCCCCCCGTTCCCGGTCCCGACTGCGCGGCGGGCTGGTGACGGTCGGCACGGTCACCGCGCTGCTGGCCGCCATGGGGCTGACCGTCCTGGGGCTGGGCGCGGCGGACAACGCCGTGGCCAACTACGACGCGAGTTCCTGGCTCTGGAGCGCGGTGCGCAGTGAGCTGGCCCGGGTCAACGGGGTCACCGCCCGGGTGGACACTCGCACCGAGGTTCCCGGTGCCCGACGGCACCCGATGCAGGTCGCCCAGACCGACCGGCTGCTGATCCTGCGTGATCTGCAGACCGGGCAGATCAGTTCCCTGGATCTGGCCACCCTCCAGCTCACGGCGACCACCCCGACCACGCCGGGCCTGGGTGTGAGCGTCGCCCTGCACGAGGATTCGGCGTTCGTCGTCGACGCCGTGCAGGGCATCGTGCGGCAGCTCGACCCGCGGTCGTTGAGCCCGGTGGGCGAGCCGGTGCGCTATCCGCCGGGCATCACCGGTGGCACGTTCGACGGCGAGGGCCGGCTCTGGATCGCGGTGCCCAGCGAGGGCACGGTCTCGGCGGTCACCGCCGCGAAGTTGCCGTCCGCGCCGGCCTCGGCCGCGCCCGCCGGCGCTGGGATCAGTCCGGAGCGGGTCGAGACGTACGACGTGGCCGACCCCAGCCACGAGCTGGTGGTCTCCACCCTGGACGACGGGGTGGCGGTGCTCGACCGGACGGCCGGCAGGCTGGTGCGGGTGCAGCGTGGCGAGGTACGCCTGACGCCGCTGACGCTGCCCGGCCCGGCGGCGTTGCCGGCCCGCACCTCCGGGCCGCGGGTGCCGGTGACGGTGCCGGCCGAGCGGCGAGTGCTGGTGGTGGGTGATGTCGGTGAGGAGCGGGCGTTCACGGTGCCGGGCAGCGGCGACCGGCTGAACCCGGCGGTGGCGTGGGCCGACCGGTTCTACTGCGCCGACGAGGCGACCGGCACCATCTACTCCTTCGACGCGGGTGGCCAGTTGGTCGACACCATCAAGGGCAGGGCGAACGGGCCGCTCGAGATGGAGGTGCGGGAAAACCACCTCTTCATCAACTCGCCCGACTCGGCGACGGCCCGGGTGGTGGACGACAAGCACCAGGTGCGCGAGGTCGACAAGTACGCCAACGACGTGCTGGGCGGCGATCCGCCGCCGGCGCCCCCGCCGCCGCCTCCGCCGAAGAAGCCCCGGGTGAGCAAGCCGAGCGCGCCGCGCAGCGTCACGGCCGCCGCCGGCAACGCCCAGGCCCGGGTTAGTTGGCGGCCGGCCGCCGCGAACGGCGCCGAGATCATCAAGTACGTCGTGCAGGGCGCCGGTCAGCGCCTGGAGGTGGGCGCCAACCAGCGTTCGGTGGAGGTCAAGGGGCTGACCAACGGCGAGACGTACCGTTTCGCGGTGCACGCCGTGAACGCCAAGGGTGACGGCCCGGCGCGCAGCAGCAACCCGGTCACCCCGACCGCCGCGGTGCCCGATCCGCCGGCCAGCGTCACGGCGCAGGAGCGGGCGGACGGCACGGTGGTGGTGAAGTGGCCGGCCGCGAACGCGCAGGGCAACAAGATCGTCAAGTACGCGGTGACGGCCACGTCGGCGGGGACGAACGCGCCGGCCGGCGAGTCGACCAAGACCGAGCTGGTGGTGCCGGCCGGTGAGCTGGAGTACGGCACCCAGTACGCGTTCACCGTCGTGGCGGTCAACAACAAGGGCGCCGGTTCGGCGGCGTCGCCGGTCAGCAACACGGTGGTGCCGTTCGCGGCGCCAGGTCGGCCGCTCGACCTGCAGGCCGGTACGGTCGCCGACCAGCCGGGCGCGGTCACGGTGCAGTGGTCGCCGGCGGAGGCGAACGGCCGGCCGGTGACGAAGTACCAGGTGGACGTCGCTGGCAAGACCAGCGAGGTGACCGAGACGCGCACGACCGTCACCGGGCTGGGCAACGGCCAGAACGTCACCGTGAAGGTGAAGGCGGTCAACGAGGCCGGGCCCGGCCCGGAGGCCACCGCCACGGCCCGCACGGTCGCCGCGCCCCGGGTCACGGTCACCGGTTCGTCGGCGACGGCCACGTCGGCGACTGTCACGTTCACCGTGGACGCGGGCGGCGGCAGGGCCACCTGCTCGCTCAGCACGTCGGGTGAGCCGGCGAAGGCGGGGGCGTGTTCCAGCATCACGATGACGGGCCTGACGCCGGGCACGGCGTACACGTTCACGGTGACCGCCAGCAACGCCGCGGGTAGGGGCACCGCTGAGCGGGCGGACAGCACCGAGCCGCTGTACGGGATCGCGACGTGCCGCAACGGCGCGTCCGGCCCGGAGGCGAGCTACTGCACGCGGGAGATCCCCGGAGAACGCAACGGCAACGAGATCTTCGAGGTCCCGCGGCAGGACAACGACCGGCAGGCGGGCTGGGTACCCAACGGCCAACGCTTGCAGGCGTACTGCAAGAAGTCGGGCGAAGAGGTCTACGCCTACATCTACAACAACGACAAGCGCAGCACCTGGTGGGTGCAGGTCAACTACAAGGGGAAGAACTACATCCCGTGGGCCTGGCTCAACCTGGAGGGCGGCGACAACATCAACGTCCTGCCCACCTGCTGAACCACCAGCCGAGGAGCACCGCCGACCGTGAACACCCACGAGCCGCTCACCCAGCCGGAGGTGCAGGGCTTCGCCGCCCTGGCCGCCCGGCTGGCCGAGAACGTCAACGCGGTGGTGCTCGGCAAGCCGCAGGTGGTCCGGCTGGCGCTGACGGCGCTGTTCGCCCAGGGGCACGTGCTGCTGGAGGACGTGCCGGGGGTCGGTAAGACGACCCTGGCGCGGGCCATCGCCGCGACCGTCAAGGGTCAGTGGCGACGTATCCAGTTCACGCCCGACCTGCTGCCCTCGGACGTGTCCGGCGTGACGATCTTCAACCAGGCGAGCCGGGACTTCGAGTTCCACCCGGGGCCGGTGTTCGCCAACATCGTGATCGCCGACGAGATCAACCGGGCGTCGCCGAAGACCCAGTCGGCGCTGCTGGAGGTAATGGAGGAGCACACGGTCACCGTGGACGGGGTGCGGCATCCGGTGCCCGCGCCGTTCCTGGTGGTCGCGACGCAGAACCCGGTGGAGATGGACGGCACCTACCGGTTGCCCGAGGCGCAGCTCGACCGCTTCCTGGTGAAGCTGTCCGTCGGCTACCCGGACGAGGCGGTCGAGGTGGAGGTGCTGCGCGGCGCGACGGTCCGCTCCCCCGAGGCGCTCGCCCCGATCACCGACACGGCGACCGTCGGGGAGATGGTTCGGATGGCGCGCCGGGTGCACATCGCCGAGCCGCTCTACGCGTACGCGGTCCGACTGGCCGCCGCGACCCGTACCCATCCGCAGGTACGCGTCGGAGTCAGCCCCCGGGGTGTGATCGCGTTGACACGGGCGGCGTGCGCGTACGCGCTGATCGACGGGCGGGGCTGGATCATGCCGGAGGACCTGAAGACGCTGACCGAGCCGGTGTTCGCGCACCGACTGTTGTTGACCCCGGACGCGCAGGTGCGCGGGGTGACCGCCGCGGAGGTGCTGCGCCAGGCCGTCGCCTCGGTGCCGGTGCCGCTGCCGTCGGGGCACCCCGCCCCGGTGCAGGGCTGACCGGCAGCAGCGCCATGGGGATCACCGCCCGGGGAGTCGGGCTGCTCGTCGCCGCCGTCGTGTTGCTGGGGGCGGGTTTCCGGTTCGCGTACCCCGAGTTGACGTTGTTGGGCGCGGCGGCCGGCGCGGCTGTCGGCTACGCGGCACTGACGGCGGCCTGGCGACCCCGGCTGGTGGTCGCGCGCCGGGCCAATCCGGACCGGGTCGCGCGCGGGGAGCCGGCGAGCATGACGTTGACGGTTCGCAACACCGGTCGGCTGCGGTCGGCGAACCTGCTGGCCGAGGACCGGTGCGGGAGCCGCGCGGTGCCGGTGCCACTGCTGCGCCTGCGTCCCGGTCGGGACACCGAGGTCCGCTACGACGTGCCGACCGACCGCCGTGGGGTGGTGGCGGTCGGTCCGCTGCGGGTGACCCGGTGCGACCCGCTGGGCCTGGTGGCGCTCGCCCGCCCGTACGGGGAGACGGCCCCGGTCTGGGTGCACCCCCGGATTCACCCGCTGTCGGCGGTGCCGACGGGCGCGGGCCGCAGCCTCGACGGCCGGGTGGACGGGGTGCCGCACGGGTCGATCACGTTCGACTCGCTGCGGGAGTACGTGGTCGGCGACGATCTGCGGCGGGTGCACTGGCGCACGAGCGCCCGGGTCGGTGAGCTGATGGTGCGCGAGAACGTGGACACGAGCCTGCCCCGCCTGATCGTCCTCCTGGACAATCGCGCCGCCGCGCACCCGCACCGCTCCGGCGGGGTGGCCGAGTCGTTCGAGTCCGCGTGCGAGGCGGCGGCGTCGGTCGTCACCGCGGCGCACCGCGCGGACCTGCCGGTGGTGCTGCTGCTGGTCGGCCCGGAGCAGGGGGACGGCGGGGACGGCCCTGCGCTCGGGCCGCTGGACCGGCTCGCCGCCGCCGGACTGTCCGATGAGGACGACGCGTTGCGCGCCGTCACCACCCGGCTGCGCCAGGACCGACTCGGCGACACGCTGATCTTCCTGACCGGCCCCGGTGGGCGGGACGGGTTGGGGCACGTGGGGGCGCTACGCGGCGCGTACCCGTCGGTGCTGGTCGGGGTCTTCGGCGCGGCCGACCCGACGCCGGCGGGCACGGCGGGCCTGGTGGTGGTCGACGCGGCGGACGGCGCGCAGTTCGCCGCCGAGTGGGACGGGGTACGCCGGTGGTGACGGGCATCGCGCCGCCGGAGGAGACGGCGGCCCCACGGCAGACGCCGCCGGCGGCCGGCGGCCCGAGCGCCGCAGGGCGGGTGATACGCGCGCTGCGGGCGGAGGTCGTGCCGCTGACGCTCATCGTGCTCACGGCGCTCGCCGGGGTGGTGCTCGGCCGGGTGTACGCGGGCGACCTGCTGACCCGGCTGGTGATCGGCGCGGCGGTGGGCTCGGTGCTGGTCAGCGTGGCCGCCCGGCGGCTGCCGTCGTGGCTGGTCGCACCGGTGTCGATGGCGGCGCTGGCCGGTTGGACACTGTGGTCGCTGCGCCTGGCCGCCGCCCGCGCCGACCTGCCGGGCAGCCTTCTGGAGGTGAGCGCGGACGCGGCGCGCAACGGCATTCCCCGCCTGCTCACCGCGATGATCCCGGTGGAGCCGACACCGGACACGGTGCTGGTGCCGGTGGTGGCGGCCTGGCTGGCCGGTCTCGCCGGGGCGGAGGTGGCGTTGCGCACCGGCCGGGTGCTGCTCGGCTACCTGCCGGCGGCGGGGCTCTACGCCGCGGCCCTCTACGTGGTCGGTCCCAACGCCGAGCCGGCGATCGGGGCGACGGTGGCGTTCGTCGCGGTCGCGGCGGTCGGGCTGGCCGCGCCGACCGGCGCGTCGCCGGCCGGCGGCGATCCGGCAGCCGGCCTGGCCCCCGGGGTACGCGCGGCGGTGCGACTTCGGCTCGCGGTGTCGGCGGCGCTCGGCGTCGCCCTGGTGATCGGTCTGGTCGCGCTGCTCGGCCCGGTGGTCGCCGGTCAGGTCGACGGGCGGCCGATCGACCCGCGCCGGTACGTGGAGCCGCCGCAGGTGCAGACACTCGACGAGAACCCCCTGATCCGGATCTCCGGGTGGGCGCTGCACCCGGAGCAGAAACTCCTCGACGTGAACACGCTGGGCGCGGCCCCGCCCGCGGGCAAAACCGACGACCCGAAGGCCGCCCCCGGTGCGCGGATCCGGCTGGCGGTGCTCAGCGACTACGACGGGATCACCTGGCGGGTCGGCGCGACGTACCGCAACGCGGGGCGGATCCTGCCGGCCAGCGAGCCGGCCCGGGACAGCACGGTGGAGACCGTCCGGCAGGAGATCACCGTGGCGGAGCTGACCGGGCGGCTCCTCCCGGCCGCGGCGACGCCCCGCGAGGTCAGCGGCGCGCGGGTGGCGTACGACCCGGCCACGGGGACGCTGATCCGGCCGGAGGGGCTGACGCCGGGGCTGCGGTACGCGGTGACGTCGGCCCGGGAGCGCCCGGACGACAACCTGCTGGCCACCGCGAACGTGCCCGCCGGCGAGGAGGTGGTACGGGTGCTGCGGGTCGCCGACGGGGTGCCGGACCCGATGCGCCGGCTGGCGACCCAGCTCGCCGAGGAGAACGGTGCCCCGTACGCGCGGGCCGCGGCGATCGAACAGTTCCTGGGCGAGCACTACCGGGTGGTCGCCGACGCGCCGAGCGGGCACGCGTACCCGAACCTGGCCTTCTTCCTCTTCGGCCCGCGCAACGGTGGCGGGCAGCGGGGCACGTCGGAGCAGTTCGCTGCGGCGTTCGCGGTGCTCGGCAGGCTCTCCGGGCTGCCGACGCGGGTGGTGGTCGGCTTCTCCTCGGGTGGTCAGGGGCCGGTGCGGGCCGGTGACGCGTACGCCTGGCCGGAGGTGCTCTTCGACGGGTTGGGTTGGGTGGCGTTCAACCCGCTGCCCCAACCGGAGAACGAGCCGCGGCCGGTGGAGGAGGACTTCCGCCCCACGCCCGAGGACCCGCCGCCGTCGGAGGTTCCCGCGCCCACCGTGGAGCCGACGGCGTCGCCGGAGCCGGTGGCCGCTCCCGACGGGCCTTCCGCGCGCGGTGGCGTGTCCACGCCGGTGCTGGTGGCGGGCGGCAGCGGGTCTCTGCTGCTGGTGGTGGGGGCGCTGCTGCTCACCCTGCTGGCGATGCGCCGCGTACTCACCCGCGACCGCCTGGTGCGGGGTGACCCCGGCCAACGCGTCGCGGGCGCCTGGCGGGAGGTGACCGACGCGTTGCGGCTGGCTGGCCGGCCGGTCGGCGACGACCTGGCGGCCACCGAGGTGGCCGGGCGCGCCCGGCAGGCCCTCGCGGACGCCCGGAGCCGGGGCACGAGCGGTCCGCGGACCGGCGTGGAGGCGGCTGCCGATCCCGCTGTCGACGAGCTGGCGACGCTGCTCAACCAGGTGGGCTTCGCCCCCGGCACCGCGACGGAATACCAGGCGGCGCGCGCCGCCGAGGTGGCCGCCGGCTACGTGACGACGCTGCGGGCGGCCCGCCCCTGGTGGCGTCGCCTGCTCTGGTCCGTGCACCCCGCTCCGCTGCGCCGCGCCCGCCGTTCCCGACGGTGATCAGGCGTCGACCGGGTCCAGCAGCCGTGACAGGGCCTCGGCCAGCCGGCGCACGCCAGCGACGTCCTCACGGCCGAAGGAGTACAGCACCCGAATCTTGGACGCCCTGGCCACCGGGTCCCACTCGTTGTGGGCAGCTGCGCGGAAACCTGCGGAACGCAGGCCTGCCGGACGACAACCAGGGTGCCGTTCGGACCGCAAACTGCGACCGTTCGTCACCTGATTGAAAAAGTGAGCCGTTATCCTCCGGGCCAGGAGGTGACCGTGACGGCGAAGACCGGGTTGGCGTGCCCCGAGTTCCATACCACCTGGGTGCGATCGGGACAATACCTCAGTCTGGACTCGAGTCCGGTCCCGGAAGAGGTCATAGCCGCTGAGCGCTTAGCCGGCGTGCATCTGGTTCACGTGGCCGCGAATGTGCTCGCGTCCCCGGCCGGTCTGGCCGCGCTGATGGCGCAGCCGCTGGCGGTCGTCGCGCGGATGGTGGAAACCCCGTCGGCGTCGACCCTGGCCGGTCTTGATCTGGCCGGGGCGATCGCCCGTGCCGACGCGCTCGGTCTGCCGGTGCGTCTGCCTGCCGCGACAGTCGCCGGTACCGACAGCGATCGGGTCGTTCGGGTCGGCGGCCAGGGACCCGGTGCCGCTCCGGGCGCTGAAGAATATGTGCTGGTGACACCGGCTCGTCATCTCGTCACCGAGTACCCGGCGGCCCTGCCGCAGGACGTCGCCGTGACGTACCCCGTCGCGGCGGTTCGCGCCAGTGCGTCCGCCCGCACGGAGGCCATGGCGCCGACGTCGCCCGAGCGGCCCGATGGGCTGGACGTGGCTGCGACCGTCGCCCCGGAGGCGTTCCGACCGACCACGGTGGTCGTCGACGCCCCGGCGGCCTGGACCTCACCACAGACGTCGGATGGCGATCAGCAACCGCCGGCGCGGCGGCGGTACCAGGAGCGGACGGCTGTCCGAATAGCCCGGACAGAGCTGGCGCTCCTGCTCAACGGGCATCTGGAGACGTTGCAAGCAGGCGGCTTGGCCGGACCGGACGCCGCAGCGAGGGTGATTGAGGCATCCGCTGGCTCAGTGCCGCCGTTGAGCCGCACGAGAACCCGGGAAGACCAGTCGAGCATCTCGGACCGCGGTTGGGAGATTCTGCGATCGGCGGGAGTGGAGGCACTTGTCGCGCGGACGTCGACGCCGGGGTCGTCGATCTCCCGGTTGGCACGGTGGATCGCCACGGTGGAGCCCTCGGCGGCGGCTGCGCCGATGACCACCCCGGACAGCCTGGTCGCCGCCCTCGCCGTCTTCGCCGTCCTGCACGGCCGGGTCGCGAACGGTCCCATCCCCGCCGATCTTCTCTTACGGCCTGATCCGGCCGGGTTGGCGGCTGCGATGGGTGGCACGTTCGCCCCGATGGGCGATGCCCGGCTCATCTATCAGGCGGTCCGCCGGGTGGCCGGATCGAGTGCCCTGATTCGGGTGCCGGGTGAGCCGGACCGGGTGTTCTGGCTGGTCGCCGAGGATCGCGATGGGGTGGTCGTGCCCCGGTACGTCGATCCCTGCGTGGCCGGTTCGATGCGTCGGCCCGCCGCCGCACCGGGCACGGCCTCGGACGCGTGGGGCCAGGCATTGGCTACCCCCGGCGCCCAGGTGCTGCTGCTGGATCCGGCTGGCCAGCCGACCACCCACGAGGCGCTGCTGGCTGTCCCGGCGACCCGGCGCGGCGCGCTCGAATCGGGTTCGCGCGCTCGAACCGTGCAGGCCCTGCTCGGCCCGGCTCCCACGAGCCGACGACCGACTGGCCTGTTGACCACCTCTCGTCCTGGTCAGCCGGCTCAGACGTTCGCCGACGGTGTGCCGGCGACGGCTCGTCCCCACCTCACACCGGCACCGCCGACCCGAACGCCGGCCGCCGTCGCTGAGGTCGCCACCCCGTCGACCGAGCCGGTCGGCTCGGAGGTGGGCACAGTCTCCGACAGCGTGCCGGCCGGTCCCGACCCGGTCTGGTCGTTGGTCGAGGAGGCCGACGCGGAGACGGCGGACAGGGTTCGTGCGGTCGTCGCGCGCCTGCCGCTATTGCTCAACACCCCGGCCACGCCTGTCGACTACGAGGGCTGGTCCGCAGGATTCGCGAGGGCGGCCACCGACGCGTTGACACGGCTGGGTCTGCGGGTGAAGGAGGACGATCCGCTGCTGCGGGCGTTGGCTGAGCAGCCGGCCACCTTCCTGCACTCCCATCGCGCGTTCGACCTCCCGGTCGCGGGGCGACCATGGTGGCGCCGGAAGAAGTACCGAACGGTCTGGGTCGAGTTGGTGCCGACTCCGGTGGTCGGTGACCAGGTGAGTCGAGAGCAGGGCAACCAGATGACCCAGTCCCGCCGGGACCGGGTGACCAGCGACCAGAACCGCCAGTCTCGACAGCGCGGGCTGTGGCATGCGACGGTGCCGTTCGAGCTGGCGGGGGTTCCCGTGTCGGTGTCGGCCGGCGTCTTCGACGCCCGCCCCACCCACAGCGGCGGCACGTCGGGCACGGCTGTCGACTACCAGGTGGTGTACGGAGACCGCGAGTCCTACCTGGTGGCAGCTGGGGTGACTCTCCGGCTGCGGCTGGATCAGCCGGAAGCGACGCCGGTCGACGAGGACCTCGGGCCCCGCTGGTTCCGGATCACCAAGAGGTTCGCGTTGATGGATCTCGCGGATCAGAATGCCGCGCCGTTTCCGCTGGATGACGGGGCCCGTGCGCTGTTGTCGTCGAACCGGTTCCCATTGCAGGTGATCGGCGACGGCAACGCCGCCCAGCACGCGGTGGACCTGTTGAGCGACGTACCCGTGGTCGAGCCGGGCAGCGGGACACGGCAGGCGGTCCGCGACAAGTGGTCCCCGTCTGAGCTGATCCGGCTGCTCATCGGCACCCGAGCGCCGCAGACGGTGGCGAGCCGAGAGTGGATCGGCATGCCTACGGCCGCGGCTGGATTGGCCGCGAGACCACGGCTGACCTCGATGCGACTGCTCGGCACACCGGACGGCGACGCCCGGCTGCGACAACAGCCCACGTTCTTCGCCGAGTCCAGCGGAACCACCGAGACGACCTCCGGTCTACGAGTGCGGCCGGCGATCGGGATGCGGCTTCCGTTCACGCGGGTGAACGTGGCGCCCACGACGTTCATGCGCGCCAGCACCGCCAGCACCGTCTCGTCGCTGACAACGAACAGCCGGGTGGGGCAGGAAATCACGGTCCCGACGGTGTTGGTCGAGACCCGCTATGACATGACCCTCTCCCGGGCCACGTACCGGAGCGGACTCCGTTTCTGGGTGACCCGTGGGAAGACGCCCGCGAGCCGGAGGGTGGACGTCACAGCTCTCGAGGAAGTGCCAGCCGGCGTATACCGGGCGGTAACCGCCGCAACGCACATACCCGCCGCGGGTACCGTGGGTTTGGCGACGGAGGACGGCATCCTCGCAGCCGGCCCGGAACCGATCACCGAGGAGGTGACCGGCCGCCCCGAGATCGCCCCGGCCGATGCCCTGGCGGAACTGGTACTGACGCCGACACCGCAAGCCGTGCCCGACGAACTGACGCCGACACCGCAAGCCGTGCCCGACGAACCGGCACCGGCCCACCGCAGCGCGGCCGCGCCGGTCGCCCTCGTCGAGACGGAGCGACCGGACGCGCAGATGATCGCCCGGCTCCGGACCATGGTGGAGCGCCGCGAGACTCGGCACCTCCAGAGATACATGTGGGAGGGTGGCCGCCTGCGGACCGGCCAAGCCACCATCTTCGGCGCCGAAATGATCGCGGACAGCGTCGCGGCGAAGGTGCGGCAGATCCTGGCGCTACCCGAGAACGCCGACTTCCGTGCCGTGCTGCCGAACTGGAACGCGCCGCGAACCAAGAAGGCCGTGATCCAGCAGGTCATGGATGCCCTGGTCAACGACGAAAGCCTCGCCGTCGAGAGTGGACCGAGTCGCCTCGCCGCCGAATTCCTCAGCCTCACCGCCGGCCAGGTCGTGATTCGGCTGGAGCTGCCGGACACCAGCCGGCGACTCGGTCTGACCCTGACGATCCGGGCAGACCGGGTCCGGCCGGACGACGAGCCGGAGTACCTCGGCGTGCGGGATGAGAACCGTACCGCCCCGGAGCTTGATGACGGGCAACTCGACAAGATCGTGGACGAACCGGCGGAGCAGGACGCGGCAAGCCAGGTGGTGCCGGACGCGCCCGGACCAACCCCGCTGTCGCGGAGCGTGCTGCACCGGGCGCGAAAGCTCCCCAAGACCCCGGTACGCCGACGCCAAGCCATGGAGGTCAATACACGCGTCGCCACGGCGATGTCCACGAGTCTCGGCCCGGACCTCGACGCTCGGGTCGCCCGGGTCGTCCACTCGGGTGTTCGCGCCCGGTACCTGACACGTCGCCGGACTCAGATGGGCAGCGGCAGCGAGGAGGTCTGGCTGGATCTGGGAGACAACGCGCAAGCGCTCTTCGCCGACGAGCTCCGGTTCACCGTCGAGCTGCACGCCCTCGACGAGGCGACCGGCGTGCTCCGAAACCTGTGGCGTCGATCGCGGGACAGCACGCCCGACGCGAAGTCGTTGGCCCGTGGTGATCTGGGGACCTTCCAGCAGTGGTTGGCGTTCACCGTCTCCAAGGACCTGACGCTGGGCGCCGACCAGCTGCACCGGACCACCGAATCTCCGCTACCAACGCCGGCGATCAGCGACATCACGCTGACTCCGGGGGACTTGGCCGGCCAACCCGCCAACCTGCACGTGGAGGGTGACCGCGTTTTCGACTGGGACAGCGTCTCCTACGTACACGGATCCAACGAACTGGTGCTGGCGATCCAGCGGGCCGTTGTCGAAGCTCGCCGGTTGATGGTCGAGGACGGCGCGTACGAGCGGGGCACCCGCGTTGGGGTGGTCACACCGGGCAGTAAGTCGTATCTGCAGCTGTACCGGCAGGTCAGCCCGGACCGGTTGACGGCCATCCTGCCCAGCATCTCCCGCCGGGCGATCCGTCTGCACGACCTCGGCGAGATCATCGGTAGCCCGACGGTCCACGGCGCGGTCTTCCTCCAGGCGGTCGTCGACAAGGCCCGGCCGGGTCCGCTGGGCGTGGTGAACCACGGTGGTGAGCACTCCCGCGCCGGCGTGACCAGTGTCAGCGCCTCCCGCGCGAAGGGGGGTGAGTTCGCCGTCTCCGCCGGCCTGGGGTTCAGCGGGGCGGTTGGCACCAGCTCCCTCGGAGGTCAGGCGGCCCGGCGACTGACCATGCGGCGCACCCGTGCTAAGACAGTGGCGTTCAGCGCCGGAGTGGAACGCGTCGACGCGTGGGACCCGGGCAACGGGTTGACGGTGCCGCTGGTGGCGCGGGTCCGATTCGTCGTCCACGCCGTGCTGATCAACCCGCAGGCGGTCGGCCCGTCGAAGCGGTACGAGGCCAGCCGCCTGGTCACCGATGGCACCGTACACGGCCTGGTCATGGAGGACAACGCCCGGCACAGCGGCGTTCTCGACAGGCCGCGAACGGCGACCGCAAGCGAACCGGCGTTGCAGGCGCCGCTATTGGCGAACAGGGTGTTCCAACCACCGTTCACCCTACCCGCGGGTCCACTTCCCGCCCCGCCGCGCAACCTCGGTGCGGGCCGGCACGCGGACCTCCCGCGGCTGGGTGCCACGATCCTCAGGTGGCTGCGCGGGCTCCGGCTCCCGCAGTTCGTCGAATGGGGCGACGGGCTCCGGGGCATTCAGGACGACGAGGCCGGCCTGGCGAACACCGCGGCGGTGTTGGACCAGACAAGCGTTGAGTTCATCGCCGGCCACTGGGGGGCGGCCGCCGACGGGGCGATCTCCATCCTGCTCACCTATCCGGGCGCGGTCGGCCGCGACCACGTGCAGGTGCTGATGCAGGTGCTGGCGGCGGATGAGGACGGGCCGCTGACCGAACCGTCGGTCCACCGGGTCGTCGCGAATCAGAAGAACCACGAGATGGACGTTTTTGGCTCGTACACCCACAGCGAACTGTCCGCCGTCGCCCACACCCGGACCGACCTGTACGGCTTTCAGCCGGGCGGCGCGGGTGGGCGAGACGGCGAGCGAACCGGCACGGGGGATATCGGTGCCCTGGGTGGCACGTTGGCCACTGCCAACCGGATGAAGTCCGTCACCGACCAGCACCTGACCATTGTCGAGCTGGTCGGCCCGTGGGCCGAGGTACGTCAACGGGTCACCATCGAGCTGCGCGCCTATCACGCCGGTAAGGAGCTGGGCGCGCCGCTACGGATCGGGCATGACCTGAAGGTCGAGAAGTTTGCCGACCACCTGTACACGGTGGCCGCCACGCCGCAGCGGCCGTTGCCGGATCCGACCATCGTGGCTCTGCCGCGCGTACCCTCGCAGGTGGAACTGCTGAGCTGGCAGACAGGCAGGCTAGAGCTGGTCCCCGGGGAACGCGCCTCGTTGACGCTGCCGGAGCAGTACCAGGTGGTCGATTTCCGGGGGGCGGCTCTGGTCCAGGCCGCGGCGGCGCGGGCGCTGCACCTCGCCGGAGCTCCCGGCCGGGTGACGAGGCTCGGTGGCAGTACTGCTCATCAGTTGGTCACCGCACTCGGACAGACCGCACTTTGGGGGATGACCCGTCGGCGGATCGCCAATCCGATCGAGATCCCGGTCGAGGATCCGCACATCGCCGGAAGCCGACTGACCCTCACGGTCTACAGCCGGGTGGGCCACGCGCGGCTCGCCCACGTCGTCCCGCCCTACTACCGCGATGTACGACGCTTCCGGGTCACCATGGACGGGGTCAGTGCCGCGACGAGCCGGATGGATTCCACCGCGTTCGCTGGCGCTGGCGCGCAGCAGGTCGGCGGAGTGAAGGAGGAAGCCGCCGAGGCTGACACGAACAACCAGGGGCCGGCGCCGAGACAGACACAGAGTGAGCGGGTTGCGGACGCTTTCGGGGCCAGTGACGTAAGGGATCCGACGGCGTACCGGATCGGCGGTGAGGGGGCGTCGTGGAGTGGCGGGCCGGCGGGGTCCGGTGCCGGCGCGGCGCACGGCGGCTCCAGCGAGACCGTCCTGTCGTACGGCCGTCCGCCGGGCGCGTTGATCGAGTGGACCGAGGAGATCATCCTCGTGGCGAAGGTGCCGCACGCGTGGGGTGACAGCTACGCGGCGGTGAAGGTCACCCTGCCCGAGTCGACGCAGGTTCTGGTGGATCTGCTGGATGCCGCCCGGCACCTCGGTATCAATGACAACGTTGCGTTGATGGCCCGGCTGGCGCAGGCGAACTCGGACGCGCTCGCGGTCGGTCAGGCGTTCCAAGAATGGCAGCAGGTGAGCCGTGAGCTGGAGTTGGAACGGCTCGGCCCAGAGTTGGAGCGGCGGCGCGGCACCGGGCAGACCGGACCCGAAGTCGTCCCCGAGTGGCCCACCGAGGAGGAGGTCGCGGACGCGGACAACACCGCCGCCGCGACCCGGTCCGTACGGGCCCAGCAGGAATGGCACGCGCGAAAGCGGCAGTTGGACACGACCGTGTCCGAGCTGGCCGGGATGATTCCGAACATGATGCCAACGGTCGACGTCGGCACCGAGACGGCGCCCGTCTCGCCGAAGGTCACGCCGATCGGGGAGGCCGGGTCGACGGTGGAGTCCGACCGGCCCCACGGCGGCGACCTGTCCTCCCCGCATGCCCCGTGGTATTCGGCCCTCCGGACGCTGCTGTTCTCGGCGGAGGCGGGTACGTCCCCGGATCGCCTCGCACAGTGGGTCGACGAGGTTGAGGTCTCCGCGCCCGCCTCGCCAGCGGCGGTTCCACCGGATCTCGCGGTGGCCTGGCAGGACTGCCTAGTGCGTGCGCTCGGCGCGTTCGCCGCACTGCACGGCCGGGCGACGAACACGACAGTGGACGACCAGTTCTCCATGGCCACGGACCTGCGGGATCTGACTCGGGCGCTCGGCGGTGAGCTGGTTCCTGCGGCGATGGTGCGGCCCGAGTCGCTGTGGCAGGCTCTCACCTCCACCCCGAACGCCATGGTGCTGGTGCATGTGCGCCCGGCTGACGCGACACATGGTCACGTGTACTGGCTCTTCGCCGACAGTCGTGGGGGGGGTCCGGTGCCGCGTGTGGTGGACACCCAGCGACCCGGGTTGTTCGAGCAGGTCGCGCAGCTCGACGGGGACCTCGCCGCCCAGCTCGCCCATCCCGACACCGAGTTTCTCGTCCTCGACGGCGTCGGTCAGGCGAGCAGCGTGGACGCTCTGCTCACCGCAGATCTCACGGTGCCGACCACTGACACCATGGGCAGTGAATCGGCCCCCGAACAGATCCCCGACGCACCGGCGGCGCAGCACCCGCAGGATGTCGTCGAGGCCGCGGCGCCCGCTGCACCCCGGTGGTCGATGCAGCTGCCCCGATCCGTCACCAGGCACGGCGAGGTCTACGTCATCTCCGCCAACGGCGGAGTGAACGTATCGGCAGCGCTGCTCACGGTGCTGACGAGGGCCGCCACCGGCGAACGCCCGATGATTTTACTGGACACTCCGCAGATCGGTCGGCCCGCACCCGCGCCCGGACTGTCCATCCTGAACAATCTGCTGGAGCAGCTCGCCCAGCGTCATCTGCTACCGCTCGTGGTCACCTTCGCCTCGATCGACTCGGTGCTCGACGTGGTGGTGAAGTACGGCGCCGCAGTGCTGCACCCGACGCTGGAGAAGGCCGGCATGGTCGACGCTCATCTCGACTACCGGTGGAAGGCCACGACCGCACGGCCTGACGGCCGGACCATCACGTCGGACGCCATCTGGCCGGACATCTCCCCCGCCGTCTTGGACGCCGCGGTCACACTGGCCCTCCCCACCGACGCCGTCGCCCGGGTCGATGACGACCTTGGCGAGCTGATCTGGACGGCTGACCTACGGGCCAGCCGCGACATCTTCCACAGGCTGCGGGGGCAATGGTCGGCGGAGCAGATGGCCACCAACCTCGTCCACGTCGAGCGGATGATCCAACGGCTGCCTAATGAACCGGCGTTGAGCGTGTTCGCTCCCGTCCTGGATCTCGGCACGTCCGACCATGCCGACATCGCCTTCGACTATGCCGCTGCCACCGAGGCGGATCGCCCAGCCACGCTGCTCACCTCGGTGGGGCAATTGGAGGCCGCCGGGCAATTCGGGACGGCGGTTGGTGGCCTCAGCACTGCCCGGCTGACCGCGATGGTCACCGCGGTCGGCGGCGAACCGAACGCTGTGTCGGTGACCGTCTCCATGCTCGACATGATCAAACAAATAAAGTCCGGGGAGTTCGAAACCGCCAAAAAGTTTGTCGAGGCCAACAGAGGCAAAATCAGCCCGGACCAGAGAGCACAGTGGGCCAATGCCATCGCCGGCCTACAGATCCACATGCGCGACCACGTGCCACACCTGAAACTCCTGTCCGATGCCGTCTACGACTGCGATCCGGAGAAATCCGTCGCACCGGCGGTCTGAGGCACTGGTCGAACTGGCACCGTCACCGACAACCCAAGCGACGGCCGACCACTACCGCGAGCGACTCGAAGCCTCAAAGGTGACGATTCGCCGTAGCAGGACCAGGACGACACCGGGGGGAGGCGCCCGGTCAGGTCGTCAGGCGGCGGACGAGTTTGCGCATGCCGGCCTGCCAGCCGTCCGGGTCCTCGGCACGGCGGCGGGCGTAGTCGGCGACCTCCGGGTGCGGCAGGATCAGGAACCGCTCCTCGGCCAGCCCGGCGATGGTCGCGTCGGCCACCTGGTCCGGGGTGAGCACGGCGCCGGACGCGGCGACCACCCGGGCGCCGAGGTGCCCCTCGGCGATACCGTCGGCGAGCATCGGGGTGTCCACCCCCTGCGGGCAGAGGGCGCTGACCCGGATGCCCCGGTCCCGATAGGCGACGGCCAGCCACTCGGCGAAACCCACCGAGGCGTGCTTGGTGGCGGTGTACGCGGCGTCGCCCACCGCGGTCAGCACCCCCGCCGCAGAGCAGGTGTGCAGCAGGTGGCCGCCGCCGCGGGCGAGCATGCCGGGCAACACCGCCCGGGCCGAGTAGACGTGGGCGAGCACGTTGACCCGCCACGCCCGGTCCCAGCCCGCGTCATCGACCTCCACTCCCCCGCCGGTGGTGACCCCGGCGTTGGCGCAGAACAGGTCGATGCGGCCGAAGCGGCGCTCGGTGTCGTCGACGAGCGCCCGGACCTGGGCCTCGTCGGTGACGTCGAGGGTGGCGGCGTACGCCACCGGGCCGATGCCCTCGGCCACGGTCTGCGCGGCCTCGGCGTCCAGGTCGGCGACGACCACGGCGGCCGCGCCCTCGACGGAGAAGCGGCGCGACAGGGCCGCCCCGATGCCACCGGCGCCCCCGGTGACCACCACGATCCGGTCGGTCAGGTTCACGCGGACGCTCCCACCGGCTCGGTGCCCAACTGGGCGATGAGGGTCGTCAGCGCGGCCACGCCGCCGGCGGTCACCTCCGGGGTGGGCAGCAGCGCGAGGATCGGCACGTCCACACCCGCCTCGGCGTAGCGGCGCACCTGGGCACGGCACCGCTCGGGTGAGCCGTGCAGCACCAGGGCGTCGACCACCTCGTCGGGCACCGCCGCGCCCGCGCCGCGCCGGTCACCGGCCGCCCACGCCTCCCACATCGGAGCGAGCGCCTCGTCCCGGCCGAGCCAGCGATGGAACTCGGCGTACGCCGGCACGGTCAGGTAGCTGGTGATCAGCCGGCGGCCGAGCGTGCGGGCGTACGCGGCGTCCTGGGTGGGGCAGACGAAGATCCGCGCGGCGACCTCGAAGCCGGCCCGGCGCTCGCCCAGCTCGGCGAGGGTCTGCGGCACGTCGTCGGCGCTGAGCCAGTTGAGGATGACCCCGTCGGCCTCGGCGCCGGCGAGCCGGAGCATCCCCGGGCGCAGCGCGGCGAGCAGGATCGGCGGCGGCACCGTCGGTGGGCGTTCGAGGCTGAACCGACGCACCGTGAAGGTGTCGTAGACCTCGTCCACCGTCTCACCGCGCAGCGCGGCCCGCAGGAAACGCAGCACGTCGCGGGTACGCCGGAACGGCTCGTCGAACCGCACCGCGTTCCAGTCCCGCACGAGCACCGGCGAGGACGCGCCGATGCCGAGCGCGAACCTGCCCGGGGCCGCCTCGGCCAGCGCCGCCGCGCTCATCGCGAGCAGGCCGGGGCC
The DNA here is from genome assembly GCF_049841675.1 of Micromonospora sp. DT4. NCBI lineage: Bacteria > Bacillati > Actinomycetota > Actinomycetes > Micromonosporales > Micromonosporaceae > Micromonospora > Micromonospora sp. DT4. Next base: position 23,389 of record NZ_JBNCKT010000040.1, on the reverse strand, counting down.
ACGGGTGAAGACCGGGGTGATCGCGGTGCCCAGCCGTAGCTGCGGCTGCCACGCCGCGGCGAGGGCCAGTGGGGTGAACGCGTCGGCCCCGGCGACCTCGGACGACCACACGTCGGTGAACCCGGCGCGATCGAGCGTCGCGTAGATCGCCTGGTGGTCGGCCAGTGGGACCCCACCCATCGGTACCGTAATGCCCCATCGATTCGTCACCGATCGATCGTGCCCGTTGACGGTGCCGATGAGCAAGATCCCCCCGGTGGGCGGAATCGCCGGTTCGCAGCCGCCCGTGCTGGCGGCGGTGCTACGACTGCCAGGTGGACCGGAGGAGCACCGGCGCAGGCCGCTGACCATGGATTCCAGGGCGGCAGGACACCTGGAGCCGGTCCCGGCGGCGATCACCGGCAGCGGCAAGACGCTGCTGTTGCTGCGGGCGCTCTGGACGGCGTCGCGGTCGCCGACGCCGCCGGGCGCGCGGCGCGCCGCCGGAGGCCGCCGCGACGCCGTTCTGAGGCATCGCGTACCCGAGCGGGCCGGCTAGTCTCGGCGAGTGACCTTCTCCCTCGTCGCCCGCTCCGCCGACGGCCGCCGCCACGGCGTCGTCGTGGCCAGCAAGTTCCTCGCCGCCGGAGCGCTGGTGCCGGCCGCGCAGGCCGAGGTCGGGGCGCTGGCCACCCAGGCGCACGTCAACCTCGCCTACCGCCCGCAGGGGCTCACGTTGCTGCGCACCGGGGTGGCCGCCACCGACGTGGTGGCCGGCCTGGTCGCCGCCGACCCCGAGCGGCAGCACCGGCAGCTCGGCGTGGTGGACGCCAGTGGGCAGGGCGCGAGCTGGACAGGCCCCGCCTGCCACCCGTGGGCCGGCGGGCGCACCGGCGACGGTTGGGCCGCGCAGGGCAACATCCTGACCGGCCCGGAGGTGGTCGACGCGATCGGCGAGGCGTGGCTGGCCTCCTCGGCGCTGCCGTTCGCCGAGCGGCTGGTCGCCGCGCTGCGCGCCGGTGACGAGGCCGGCGGGGACCGGCGCGGCCAGCAGAGCGCCGGCCTGCTGGTGGTCGAGCGCGGCGGAGGGTACGGCGGCACCAGCGACGTGGTGGTCGACCTGCGGGTGGACGACCATCCCGAGCCGGTCACCGAGCTCGGTCGGCTGCTGGCCGTGCACACGATGCTGTTCAGTCGGCCCGACCCGGCGACGCTGCTCGACCTGAGCGGAGCGGTCGCCGACGAGGTGGCGGCGCTGCTCACCGCGCTGGGTCACCCGGTGGGCCACACCGGGCCGGAGGCGGCGCTGATCTCCTGGGCGGGGCTGGAGAACCTGGAGGAACGCCTCGTGCCGGGGCGGATCGACCCGGTGGTGCTCACCCACCTGCGGGGTGTCGTCCCGCACGTGCCCGCCCCCCGCCAGGGCGCCTGACCACCCGGTGCCCACCGGCCCGCCGCCGAGCACCACCTGGGCAACGCCGCCGGGTCAGCCCTTCACGCGGGGCACCAGCCGGTGCACGACGGTCAGCGCCAGCGCCATTACGACCGGCATCGTCCCGGCGATGCCGGCGGTGCTGCCCGCGTACCCGATGAACAGGGGTCGGCGGGCCAACTCCTCCGGGCCGGTCCCGCGCAGGTCCACCAGCCAGGACAGCTCCAACCCGGCGGCGACCAGGGCGAGCACACGGCCACGCCGAGCACGACGGCGGCGAGGCGGTGCGCATCGCCGGGCACGATCTGGGCCTGCTCCCGTTGGGTGATCAGCAGGAGCAGCCCGGCCAGCGCCGCCCAGACGCCCACCACCAGGTAAGCGGCGACCGCGCCACCCGCCAGACGGCGAGGAAGGCGGCCGCCTGGACGAGGGCCAGTACGACCCACCAGACCGCGGTCCAACCCCGTGCCGTCGCACGCATCCGCACACCGTAGCGGCCGTCCCGGGCCGGTCGGTGGCCCACCGGCTCCCGCCGGTTAGGTTGAGGGGGTGGCGGTGAGTGGCACCCCGGAGCGGGAGTCCGGCCAGGTCGAGCCCGTTCCGGCCCAGCCGACGACCGGCCCGGCGCGGGTCGAGTCCCTGGCGGACCTGCTGGGCGGGCGGCGTGGGGCGGTCGACGCCACCCTGCCGCCGGTGGCGTTCGCGCTGGGCTGGCTGATCGGCGGTGAGTCACTGTGGGCCGGGGTGGGCGCGGCGCTCGCCGTCGGCGTCGTGGTGGCTGGCGTACGGCTGCGGCGGGGTGACGCGTGGCGGTGTTCGTCCCGCTCTACCTGAGTGGACAGGTGCTCGCGCTCGTGGTGGCGCGGATCGCGTTGACCTGGCCGCTGGTCGCGGCGGCGCTGGCCGTGAGTTGGGTGGTGGTGCGCCGGTCGCTGCTGCCGGGCCACCCGGGGCTGCGCCACCCGGTCGGTCCGGGCGCCGGGCCCGACGAGACGGCCGGCTAGGGACGCCGACGGGCATAAAGGTGGAGAGGCCGCCACGGGGGGAGCGGCCTCTCCGGTGACGTACGTTACTCCGTCATCCTCATTGGTGTGATCCCGTGACAGCCGGAATTTCTGGGCTTTTCGCGGCAGTCTTCAGTCCGGACGGTGGGGTGGGCCGGTCGACCCGCTGCGTTGGCCAGACGACCGGCCCACCCCGGCCTGACCGTGGGTGTCAGGCCGTCCGCCGGCCGGGTCCCGTCGTTCCCCCGGACCCGGCCGAACCCCGGGGTGGGCGGGGCACTCCACCCACCCCGGGTCGCTCTCAGCCGTTCGGGAACAACGTCCCGTAGTCGGCGTACGCCATGGCCACATCGGCCTGAGCCCAGAAGCGGTGATAGTTGAACGTGGGCTCCGGGCCACCGTTCAGGTACGCCTGCACCTTTGGCCAGTCCGGGTCGTTCTTGTAGAACGACCGGATGTCCAGGAAGCTCTTGCCGGCGGCGATGGCGTCGCCGTTCGGCATCTTCCCGGTCCAGCCCGGCGGGACGTAGAGGCCCTGCCCGCTGGAGGCAGCGTAGACGTCGTCGAAGCGCTTGTAGTCGCCACGCGTCTCGGTGGTGGAGACGCCCTTCGAGTCACTGGCGGCGTCCAGCGCGTCCAGCAGACCCTTGGCGGTGGTCTTCGCCGCCGCGTTGCCCGACTTGGCCGCGTACGCGATCAGGATCCGGGCGTAGGAGGCGGCGACGCCGACGTCCTGGCCCTTGCTGATCACCTCGACGTGCAGGTTGGTGTTGGGCTGCGGGCTGCTCGGGTTCCAGGTGGTCGGCTGGCCGGTCCACTTCATGTCCGACGGGATCGACCAGTTGGTGCCGAGCGTGGTGTTGGCGATCGCCCACGGCACCCACTTGTCCAGCAGCGCCTTGGCCTTCGTGTTGCCGGTCTGCAGGTACAGCTCGGCGATCCGCTGCATCGACCACGCCTGCATGCCGAACCACTGGTTCGACGGCGGGTCGTTGTAGACCGGGTCGACGTCGTAGAACATGCCGTAGAAGGTGCTCGTGCCTGACGGCGGTTGGGCGTAGCTGCCGTCCCAGCTGTTGGTCGCGCCGCCGGCGATGCCGCCCTCGGAGGACTGCAGCCAGGTGTAGAACTCGAGCTGCCGGTCGAAGCTCTTGGTCCAGTCGGAGACCGCGGTCGACGACTGCGGCTTCAGCTCCGGGGTGTTGGTCAGCGCCCAGGCCGCGAACGGGTTCTGGTAGCCGAAATGGTTGTGGCTGGAGCCGATGCGCCAGGACCAGTTCTGGCTGGTGTCGTACGCGCCGCCCCAGGCGTAGTACCAGGACAGCAGGTAGTGCGCCGAGTCCCGGCCGCTGCCGGCGGGGCAGGTGCTGGCGCCCACGCAGTTGCCGATCTTCTTGAAGTACTTGTCGAACATCGCGTACCGCAGGTAGTCGCCCATCTTGGCGGCCTTGGCCACGGTGGCGGCGACGTCGGCCTGCTTGCCCTGCGCCTTGGCCCAGGTCAGCGCCCAGTACGCGGCCTGCACCGCACGGGCGTCGGCGTCCGGTGCGTTGGTGTACTTCCACTGCTTGGCGGGAGTGCCGGTGTCCTTGACGAACAGGTCGAGGTAGCCGTACTGACCGCCGTGCTTGAAGGTGTCACAGGACGGCTGGGGGATGGTCTCCCACACCGACTCCTGGGTGCCGCGCTGGAAGGTGTTGATGTAGGCCGGCTTGGTGGTGCCGTCACCGCAGCGACCGAAGCCGTACGTGTTGTCGACGTCCATCAGCCAGTGCATGCCGTAGATGTCGCCGGTGCCATAGGTGGACTGCAGCTCCGAGCGCAGCGGGTCCTGCCCGACCGGGATGTTCGGGTTCAGGGCCGAGGGGTACTGGCTGGGCAGGTTGTACTCCGCGGCGTACTGCGGGGTGCCGGCGGAGCCGGAAGTCGGCTGGTCTGAATGATTCGGAATAATATATTTTTCCATCACCGTCCAGGCGTTGTTGAACGGCGCCCAGTTCTGGGTGACGCGGCCGTACTGGGCCTCCAGCCAGATCCAGAAGCTGAACGCCTCCGAGGTGGTCTCGTGACCGTGGTCGGGCGCTTCGACGATCAGCGTCTCGACCGAGTGGTAGGGCACGCCCTCGGGGCTGAAGTAACCCGAGTTCTTGATCTTGCCGTACTGGTCGAGGAACTTCTTGATGTAGGCGTTGTCGCCGCCGGGGGTGTCGTTGTCGATCTCGGTGGCGGCGACCGCCAGCGAGGCGAGCCCGGTGGCCGACGCGGTGATGGTGGCGCTACCGCCGACGGTGTCGGTGTCCTCCGCCGCGGCGACCGTGACGGTGACCCCGGTGTTCCAGTTGGTGGGCGTCAGCGTGACGGTGCTCGGCGAGACCGTGACGTCGCTGTCCCCGGAGGGGGTGAGGGTGACCGGCACGCTGGTCGTCGGCGCGGCGCTGAGCTTGAGGTTGAAGGTGGAGGTGCCACCCTCGTTGACGCTCACCGCGGACGGCGTGGCGACCAGCGTCGGACCGCTTGCGGCGCCGACGGTGAACGACTTCTCGGCGACCCCGATGCCTTTGGCGTTGTCGTACGCCTTGGCCTGCACCGTGTAGCTGCCGGCCGGCAGGTCTTCCTGGGTGTAGGAGTACGGCGCCGTGGTGTCGGTGTTGATGAGCAGGCCGTTGCGGTAGAACTCGACCTTGCTGATCGTCCCGTCCGAGTCACTGGCGGTCGCGGTCAGCGGCACGTCCTCGGGCGCGGTGAACGGCCCGGAGGGCAGGCTGAGCGAGACGGTCGGCGGCTGATTGGCCGGGGTGCCGTTGCAGGGGGTGCCGTTCAGGGTGAACGAGGTGGGCTTCGGGTTGCTCCCCGTGTGGGAGCCGTTGAAGCCGATGGTGGTGGAGGCCCCGGTGCCGAGGTTGCCGTTGTACGACTCGTTGGTCGCGGTGACCTCGCTGCCGGACTGGCTGAACTTGGCCGACCAGCCCTGGGTGACCCGCTGGCCGCTGTTCGGGAAGGTCCACTTGAGCGTCCAGTTGCTGATCGGGTCGCCCAGGTTCTTGATGGTCACGTTGGCCGTGAAGCCGGTGCTCCAGTCGTTGGTCGCGTAGACCACGTCGCAGGCCGGTGCGGCCTGCGCGGCGCCAGCGGGCAGGGTCACCCCGCCGACGGCGAGCGCGGCGGCGGCGAGGATCGCCACTCGACGGCGTCGTGCCAGATGTCTCATGTGCGCGGTGTCTCCTCGGACCAGGCCGGGTGGTTCCCGGCGAGGCGCCTGCCCACAGGTGGTGGTACGCGGGGATTCGAGGCGCCGGGAAGGTGGTAGCCCCGGGCCCGGCCGGGGATGCGATGCGGTCTGTGCGGGAGGGGGTCCCGCCGGCTGCGTTCGGGTGCCGTGACCGGAAGTCGTGCTCCCGGCTGCCCTCGGCGGTCCCGCGCCCACGCGATCTGGCTCCCGTCGCGTCGAATCGACAGTGTGCCATGGAAGCGCTCCCACAACAAGCGGGGAGGGGGCGGGATCAGCCACTTGTTTCGATCTCGTTTTGGGTCTTTCACAAAGTCGTGACGGGCGTTACAGTCGCAACATCGGTCGATGGGAGCGCTTCCATCGACAAAGGTTCCAACTGGAAGATCGCCGGGACCGTCCTCGTGGCGGGCCCGGGGAACCATCCGAAGGCCGACGGCGGGCCAGCCCGGACGCCGCCGTCAGCCATCATCCCGCCACAGGGAGGGAGGTGGAACCAGAGCCACTCGCGTGGCCCGGCTCCCGCGCGACACGCACGGCAGGACCCAATTCCGCCCGTGTGTGTGCAGTTACGGTGGGGACGGGGGTTGCCCTCCCCCGTCCCCACACTAAACCCCCGTACACGATGGGAAAAGAGGCCGACGGGACAGGCGCGATGCGCCGCCCGGTCGGCCTCGTTCGCTGTCCGGGGCCCTCATCCGCCTCGACCCGCCAACGTCGGTCGCCGTGACGGCCGGCTGACCGGGTCGGGCGCTCCTGGCCTATCCTGGGAGCGCTCCCGAATCTCGGCGGTGGCCCCGTATCCACGAGGAGAATCCATGTCGATACCTACCGGGCCCGCCGGCCCGCTGCGCTTCCCCCGCGACTTCGGCTGGGGCGCGGCCACCTCCGCCTACCAGATCGAGGGTGCCGCCAAGGAGGACGGCCGCGGCGAGTCGGTCTGGGACACCTTCAGTCGCATCCCCGGACGTACCCGCAACGGTGACACCGGCGACGTGGCCGCCGACCACTACCACCGGTACGTCGAAGACCTCGACCTGATGCGTGACCTGGGTCTGCGCAGCTACCGCTTCTCCATCTCCTGGCCCCGCATCCAGCCCGACGGCAGCGGCCCGCCCAACCAGCGCGGGCTCGACTTCTACCGGCGGCTCCTCGACGGCCTGCACGAGCGCGGCATCGCCCCGATGGCCACGCTGTTCCACTGGGACCTGCCTCAGGCGTTGCAGGACGCCGGCGGTTGGGAGTCCCGCGACACCGCCCACCGCTTCGCCGACTACGCCGACGCCGTCTTCACGGCCCTCGGTGACCGGGTACCGGTCTGGCTCACCATCAACGAGCCCAAAACCGTCGTACAGAACGGTTACCTCATCGGTCACCACGCCCCCGGTCGGCAGGACCCGGACGCCGCCTACCTCGTCGCCCACCACCTGCAGCTCGCCCACGGCCTCGCGGTGCGCGCGCTCCGCGCCTCCGACAGCACCGGCCGAATCGGCCCCGCGCTCAACCTGCACCCCTGCTACCCCACCGACGACTCCGCCGAGGCCGCCGCCGCCGCACACCTCTACGACGGGTACGAGAACCGGCTCTACCTCGACTCGCTGCTCAAGGGCAGCTACCCGCAGGACGTCCTGGCCGACCTGGGTCCGCAGAGCCGGATGGTCCGCGGCATCCGCGACGGCGACCTGGCGGTGATCTCGTCACCGATCGACCTGCTGGCCGTGCAGTACTACACGCCCACCTACGTCGCCGCCGACGGCAGCACCGAACACCGCTGGCCCACCTCCGAGGCCGGCTGGCAGCAGATCTACCCCGACGGGATGTACGACATCCTGACCCGGGTCACCCGCGACTACGGCCCGATCCCGCTCACCGTGACCGAGAACGGTCTGCCCACCCCCGACACCCTGGCCGCGGACGACACCGTCGACGACAGCGGCCGGATCACCTTCCTGCGCGACCACCTGGCCGCCGCGCACCGCGCCATCGGTGACGGGGTGCCGCTGGAGAGCTTCCATGTCTGGTCGATGCTCGACAACTTCGAGTGGGACGAGGGATACGAACAGCGCTGGGGCCTGGTCTACGTGGACTACGTGACCCAGCGGCGCGTGCTCAAGCGCAGCGCCCACTGGTACCGCTCCGTCATCGCCGAGGGCGGCTTCTGAACGGGCCGCCCGGACGGCCGGGCCCGGACGGCTCGGCTCGGGTGAGCCGGTGACCGTCCGGGTCACGGCCGGAAGAGTCAGCGGGGCAGCGCCTGCTGCAACTCCGCTCGCAGCGCCGGGGTGAGCATCTCCCCCGCCTGCTTCGCCAACCGCGCCATCTCGTAGCCCACCACGCCGATGTCGGCGTCCCCGGCCGCGAGCGTGGCCAGGATCGACCCGTCGCGCACCTGCATCACCAGGAAGTAGCCCCGGCCCATCTCGACCACCGTCTGCTTGACGATGTCGCCGTCGAATATCTGCGCCGCGCCCGCCGTGATGCTCATCAGCCCGGACGTCACCGCGGCGAGCTTGTCCGCGTGGTCGCGGGGCAGATGGTCGGAGATCGCCACCAGCAGCCCGTCAGAGGAGACCACCACCGCGTGCGCCACGCCCGGCACCCGATCCGCGAAGGCGCTCACCAGCCAGCTCAGGTCACGCGCCTCCTGGCTCAACGTCGTCACTGTCGTTGTCCTCCTTCGTCGTGCCCCCACGAGGGTGGCACCGGTATCTCGGTGGTGTCCTCGGCCTCGGCACGCCGTACCCCGCTGTAGAGCCGGGAAAGCATGCCACCGACCGCGTCCGGGTCGAGGTCGACGCGCGGCGACCTCGACTCCGGCTGGGCGGGGCGGGTGACCGCGGCGAGCTGCGCCATCGGTACGCGTACCGGAAGACCCCGCTCGTTCGTGCCGGCCGTCACCGGCGTGGCGGGTGGCACGGGCTGGGACGGGGCCGCCGGCCCGGTCGGCCCCTGCTGGGACCACCAGCCGCCGTTGTTCGAGGGGGCGCCGGCCGGGGCCAACACGTCCTCGGCGCGTACCGGCACGGGGCGGGTCGGGCGCGGCACGGCGGCAGCCGGCGGGCGACCGGCCACCGGGAGGTCCAGCGGCGCGGCGGCCGGCCCACGGGCGCCAGCGGGCGAGGACGCCCCCGCCTTGTGCTGCGACGCTACGCCGCGCGCGGCGCCCGACGCCAGCATCCGGGCGGACGCCGGCGGATCCAGCTCCACCGTGCCGCCGGGCGCCAGCAGGGTCGGCGGTAGCACCAGCCCCGCGACGAGGCCACTCTGGCGTCCTTCGAGCTGTACCCGCACGCCCAGTCGGCTCGCCAGGTGACTCACCACGAACAGGCCCATCCGCTCGACCGCCGCGACGTCCGCGGCCGGCGGGCTGGCCAGCACCGCGTTCGCCTCGGCCAGCGCTGCCGGGCTCATGCCCAGGCCGTCGTCGACGATCTCGATCAGCGCGGAGGACGCCTCGACCCGGGCGGTCACCACGACGAACGTGTCCGGACGCGAGAAGGCCGTGGCGTTCTCCAGCAACTCGGCCAGCAGGTGCACCAGCTCACCGACCGCGTGCCCGACCACGTTGACGGAACCCATCGACTCCAGCCGTACCCGCTGGTACTGCTCGATCTCGGCGGCGGCGGCCAGCAGCACGGTGCCCAGACCCACCGGACGGTTCCACCGGCGGGTGGAGTCCGTACCGGCCAGCACCAGCAGGCTCTCGTCGTTACGGCGCATACGGGCGGCCAGGTGGTCGAGCTTGAACAGGTTCTCCAACTGGTCCGGGTCGCTCTCCTCACGCTCCAGGTCGTCGAGTAGCTCCAGTTGACGCTCCACGAGCACCTGGCTGCGGCGAGCCAGGTTGACGAACATCGCGTTGACGTTGCGACGCATCAGCGCCTGCTCGACGGCGACCGTCACGGCGCTGCGGTGCACCGCGACGAACGCCTCGGCCAGCTCGCCGATCTCGTCGAGCGACCGAACCACCGCCGGCGCCACGTCGATGCTCGGCACACCACCGGTGACGGTGCGCAACCGGTCCAGCGCGTCGGGCAGCTCCACCTGCGCGATCCGCAGCGCCTGGCTGCGCAGCAGCCGCATCGACCGGGCGACCGACCGCCCGACCAGCAGTGAGATCAGCAGGGCGACAAGCAGCACCGCCACGACTCCACCGACCACCAGCAGGGTGGCCCGCAGTTGGCCGCTGCTGGCGTCGTCGGCCTGGCGCACCGCGTCGTCGAGCACGCTCGCCTCGACCTGCCGCAGCAGCTCCTGGCGTTGCTGGCTCGCCGACCACCACGGCTCCGAGGGCAGCACCTCCGGTGCCGCGTCACCGACCGGCAGGCTGCGCTCCTCCAGGCGGGTGGCGACCTGGAACGTCGGGTTCACCGAGATCTCGTCGTACCGCCGGATCTGGTCGCTGGTGGCGGACACCCGGAACGCGCCGAGCGCGGTGAGCTGCTGGGCGCGCAGGTCGGAGAGGATCACCCGGTCCTCGGTGCCGTACCGGCCGGCCCGGCCGGCGGCATAGAGTTGGGCCCGGACCCGGGAGGACAGCTCCTTGACCCGGGCGATCTGGACGTAGCGCAGCACGGCGTCGCTCAACCCCGGCTGGTCCTGGCCCGGCGTCGGCTCGGCGAGCAGGTCCAACAGCGTGTCGACCGCCCGGTGGTAGTTACTCAGGATGGTGTCGTTGCTGAGCACCGCCGGCGGGATGGCCGGCCGGATGTCGATCACCTGGTCGTACGCCTCGAGCACCTCGGAGAAGGCCACCCGCCAGGAGGCGTCGGCGTCGGCCAACGGCTCGGCCGCCCGGCGCAGGTCGTCGACGGCGCGGTCGGTGGCCGACTGCAACGGCCGCAGGGTGGTGGCCGCCGACTCCCGGGGGCCACCGCGGCGCAGCTCCCCCAGCTCACCCGCCGAACGGTCCCGCTCCTGCTGGAGCTGGTCGACCACGGCGGTGATCTGCCGGCCGATCCCGACCTGCCGGGAGAAGTCGTTCAGCGTGGCCGTCCGCCCGACCAGTGTGCTGGTCTGCACGCCCGCGAGCACGAGGAACGCCATCGACGGCACCAGCAGTACGGTGGCCAGCTTGGTGCTCATCCGCCAGTCCCGCAGCCGGAACGGCGAGCGGCGTCGATGCGGAACGACCCGGACGTCGAAGCGACGCCGGCGGTGGTTCGACACCGCACCGATCGCCGGGTCGGGACCTGCCGCCACCCTGCCTCCTCCGTCCTGCCGCGTCCACGGCGACCCGGGGAGCGGAGTCCATCCAACCAGGCTCGGTGACACTGTCAACGGCCCGGGCAGGCCGAAAGTTCAGGAAGGATACTGCGGGTGGGAACGTCATGTCGTGGTCGGTGAGACCAGCTCGTCCGTCCGGCCGATGTCGGCGAGCGCCGCCGCCGCACCAAAGCGACCCAACGCCACCAACGCCGCGCCGGTCGCGCCGATCTCCGGGTTGCGTTGGTGCGACACCGGTCGCGGCGCGAGCGCGGCGGCGAACGCCTGCCGCCACCACACCGACGCGGCCACCGCGCCGCCACCCAGCACCACCCCGACCGGTTTGCCGATCGTGGACTCCAGCACCGCGAGATCCTCGGCGACCAGATCGCACAGTCCCTGCATCAGCCCGGCCAGGATGTCCACCGCCGTGGTGCTGAAACTCAGACCGCGCAGCTCGCCGGTCCCCGCCGGCGCCAACCCGGGCGCCCGGTCGCCGCCGAACCGGGGATCGGCCGGCCGGCCGCCGCCCACCGGTACCAGCGCCAGCGCCGCGTCCAACTCGTCCCCCTGGGGCAGCCGCAACTCCCGGTCGGCCCAGGCGAACAGGTTGCCACCGCTGGAGTACGCCGCCCCGGTCACCACGTGGTCGTGGTCGACCCGGTAGCGCCAGAGGCGTTCGGGCAACCGCGGCAGCGGCTCGCCGGCCGGGCTGCGCTGCATCAGGCGTACGGCCGCGGAGGTGCCCACCGTGACCGCGGCCCGGCTCGGGTCGGCGCAGCCCGAACCGACGTTGGACGCCCCGCCGTCGCCCACCGGCGGCGCCCACCGGGCCTCGGCCAACTGCGGCCAGCGGCGGGCCCGGTCGGGACGCAGCCGGCCGTGCCAGTCCAACTCGCCCAGGGACGGCAGGTCGCGGGGTCGCGCGCCGGCCAGCGTCAACGCCTCCTCGTCCCAGCGCAGGGTGGCGAGGTCGAGTAGACCGGTGCCGGAGGCCTGCGAGACCGACATGGGCGCCGCCTGGAGCAGTTCGCCCAGCACGTATTCCGGAAGGCCGACGAACCGGGCGATCGGAGTGCCGGACTGTTCCCGCAGCCAGGGCAGGCGCACCGGCCAGTAGGAGCGGTGCCACCAGCAGCCCGTGCGCTGGTGGAAGCCGTCCGGATCGGCCGGGCCGGACGTGTCGCCGACCGGCGTGGGCCGGGTGTCGAGCCAGGTGACGACCGGGCCCAGCGGAGCGCCGTCGCGGTCGAGCGGGAGCACCGAGTGCCACTGCGCGGACGTCGCCACCAGGCTCACGTCGTGCAGGTGTCCCGCCTCGGCCAGCTCGTCCAGACACTCGATGAGGCAGGCGAGGTAGTCGGGCCCGGAGAGGGTGCCCGTGCCGTCGTCCCCGATGGCGAGTCGGACCTTCCGCCGGGCCAGGGCGCCGGGCAGCGGGCGGGTTGCCCCGTCCAGCACCAGCCCGCGTACGGAGGAGGTGCCCAGGTCGAGTGCGAGAATGTTCATCGCCGGTCAAGTTACCCGGTGCGGGCCGCGCGGGGACGGTGGTCCGCCCCCGGCACACCCGTACGTCCGAAGGGGTCCCGGGTCGGGCCGTGACCGCGTAAGGTGAATCGCATGCTCGCGCACCCAACCTCCTGGTGGCCCGCCGACCCGGCGGCCACCCCCCGCGCGTAGCTTCACCCACGCGGCCGCCATCGAGGCGGCCGCCGGATCTCCGGCCCGGATGACCGCCCCCGCTGGCGGTGCCCGGCACCCACGGAGACCACGATGACCAGCCTGACCGACCTGCTCGCCGCCATCTCCCGAGGCGACGACCCCGGCCCCTTCGCGCTGCTGCGCCGCGAGGGCGCCGACGACCTGGAACTCTTCACCGGCCCCGTCGCCACCGTCGACCGGCTGGCCGACATCCCGCTGCCCCCGGGTGCGCCCGGGGCGCAGACGTTGGCCCTGGTGCCGTACCGGCAGATCGCCGAGCGCGGTTTCGCCTGCGTCGACGACGACGCCCCGCTGGAGTGCCTTCAGGTCCGTGAACACGTCCGGATTGGGATGGCCGAGGCCCTGGCCGCGCTGCCCGACGAGCCGGTCCGCACCCGGGACGCGGCTTTCGACGTCAGCGACGAGGAGTACGCGCGGATCGTGCAGCAGGTGCTCACCGACGAGATCGGTCGGGGCGAGGGCGCGAACTTCGTCATCCACCGCACCCTGCACGCCACCGTGCAGGGTGCGCCGCTGGTGGCCGCGCTGGCCGCGCTGCGCCGGCTGTTGGTCTCCGAGCGCGGCGCCTACTGGACGTTCGTGGTGCACACCGGCACCCGGACCATGGTCGGCGCCAGCCCGGAACGGCACGTCAGCGTCGACGACGGGCTCGTGATGATGAACCCGATCAGCGGCACCTTCCGACCCACCGGCGACGCCCCGGACCGGGCGGCGCTCCTGCGGTTCCTCGCCGACCCGAAGGAGATCGAGGAGCTGTACATGGTGCTCGACGAGGAGTTGAAGATGATGGCAACCGTCGCCGAGCACGGCGGTCAGGTCATCGGCCCGTACCTCAAGGAGATGTCGCACCTGGCCCACACCGAGTACCTGCTCGCCGGGCGGGGCACCCGCGACGTGCGGGAGGTGCTGCGGGAGACGATGTTCGCGCCCACCGTGACGGGCAGTCCGATGGAGGACGCCTGCCGGGTGATCGCACGGCACGAGCGCCGGGGCCGGGGCTACTACGCGGGTGTGCTGGCGCTGCTCGGTCACGACGACGCGGGCCGGCAGACGCTGGACGCGCCGATCCTGATCCGTACCGCCGAGATCTCCGGCTCCGGCCGGCTGCGGGTGCCGGTCGGAGCCACCCTGGTCCGGCATTCGACGGCGGCCGGCGAGGTGGCCGAGACCCACGCCAAGGCGGCCGGGGTGCTGGCCGCGCTCGGCCTGGGCCCGGCGGCGTCCGCCGGCGAGCGCGGGCCGGTCGTGCGGCTGGCCAACGACCCGGAGGTACGCGACGCGCTCGCCGCGCGTAACACGCCGCTGGCCCGGTTCTGGCTCGACCAGCGGGCGCCCGACGCGCCCGGACTGCCCGGTTTGGTCGGTCTGCGGGCGCTGATCGTGGACGCGGAGGACACCTTCACCGGCATGTTGGCGCACCAACTGGGCGCGCTGGGCCTCGCGGTGACGCTGCGCCCGTGGCACGCCGGCGGCCCGGTCGACGGGTACGACCTGGTGGTGGCCGGACCCGGACCGGGTGACCCGGGCAGCCCGGACGATCCGAAGATGGCGGCGCTGCGGGAACTGCTGGACGAGTTGTTGGCGACCGGCCGGCCCACCCTCGCGGTCTGCCTCGGGCACCAGGTGCTGGCCGGGCTGCTGGGGCTGCGCCTGCACCGCCGGGACGCGCCCTACCAGGGGCTGCAACGGGAGGTCGTGTTGTTCGGCCGGTCCCGCCGGGTGGGCTTCTACTCCTCGTTCACCGCCCGCGCCGAGGCGGACCGGGTGGACACCGCGTACGGGACGGTGGAGCTGGCCCGGGACGTACGCGACGGGTCCGTGCACGCCCTGCGCGGGCAGGGCTTCGCCGGGGTGCAGTTCCACCCGGAGTCGGTGCTCAGCCCGGACGGGGTGACCGTGCTGACCGAGTTGCTGGCCGACCTGTTGCCGGCGTCGCGCGCGGCCCACCACGCATAGCCTCGGGCCGTCCGGTATGGCGACCGCCGTCGCGGGGTAGGGCTGGAGCGACCGGTGGTGCGAGCGGGCCGAGAGCCCCCGCCCGCGCCACCGGTCGCCCCGTTCGTCAGCCGCCCAGGCCCTGCTTGAGCGCGGTGCCGATCAGCACCGCCCGGCGGGCGGTGAGAGCGCAGGCGCCCAGCGCCACCGCATCCGGGGCGAGCTCGCCGTTGTTGCTGGTGTGCGACGCGCCGTACGGATTACCGGCGATGAACTGGCTGGAGTCGGTGTATCCGGGGGGCACCACGACACCACCCCAGTGGTAGAAGACGTTGAAGAGCGACGTCAGCGTGGTCTCCTGCCCACCGTGCGACGTCGCCGTGGAGGTGAAGGCCGCGTAGACCTTGTTGGCCAGCGCGCCCTGCGCCCACAGCGGACCGGTGGTGTCGATGAACTGCTTCAGCTGGGCGGCGATCATGCCGTACCGGGTGGGCGATCCCAAGATCGCCACGTCGGCCCAGGCCAGGTCGTCGATCATCGCCTCGGGAACGTCCTGGGTCTCCAGGTGGTGCGCCTGCCAACCGGAGTTGGAGCGGATCGCCTCGTCCGGTGCGAGCTCCCGCACCTTGCGCAGGCGTACCTCCGCGCCGGCCTCCCCGGCGGCCTCACAGGCGGCCTGCGCCATCTGGTAGGTGATGCCGGTGGCGCTGTAGTAGATTACCGCCACCTTCGTTTGGGCAGCCATCAGATGTGTCCCCTTCTCGTCTCGGGTCGGCTCCCGCGACTACCCCCGGGGCGGGGAGACAAACGACAGAACAGTGACTTCCGGCCGTCCGGGCTCAAGTTTTCCGCAAATTCCCGGACGTTCCGATCCGATTCCCGGTCGTTCCGATCCGGCCGCCCGCGCGGACGACGATCCTGATGCCATCCGGTGCCGGCGCGCGATCCCGCCGCCCCCTGGAACCGGCGCCTGAACGGGGGATCGCGCTCCGCCGGCAACGACGCTGGCGTAGCGCGATCAGGGGTCACTGCCCGACGCGGGGCGCGGAGCACGCCGCCCACCCTACTGGGACCGGCCGGCACGGGTGACGGGCCGGCCCAGGGCGGTGCGCGCCGGTCAGTCGAGCTTGTCGCGCAGCTTGTCGACCTGCGTCTGGAGGCGGTTCACCGCGTTCTCGTTGTTGATGAAGGTGGTGATGCCCGCGGCGACGCCGAGGCCGATCAGCACCGCCAGGATGCTCAGCACCAGACCCCCGATCGACACCCCCCGGCCGGTCACGCCGGGTCGTTGCGCCATCTTGAGCCCGACGATGCCGAGGATGATCCCGATGATGCCGAGCACCAGCCCCAGCCAGGCGAGGATGGCGGTCAACACGCTGAACAGGCCGGCGACGCCGAACACCAGAGCGAAGGTGGCGGCCGCGCTGGTCTTCGCGCTGGCAGCCCCCCGGTGGCCCCGAGACCCGGCCGATACGCCGGCGCCCCGGGCCGGCTCGCTTGCGGCAGTCATGAGAGTCCCCCTCCGTACGCGCGGCTCGCGTACTTCCGGTGCGCCGCCTTCCCACTGCTCAGGCTGTTATGCCTGGGCGATGTTGTCGGTCGGGTGTCCTACCCTGGCCCGATGACCGGGGAGCTCACCGCATCCGAGGCGCTCGATCTGCGGATGACGAGCCTGCTGCTGCGACCGCATCCGAGCATCCGGCCCGACGCGGTGGCCGAGGTGGTCGAGTGGTTCGGCGCGATGCAGGCGCAGGATCTGGCGAGCGGCCTGTGGTCGCTGGGCGCCCGGCTGCCCGGGTGGACCGTGGCCGACGTACAGGCCGCGCTGGAACGCCGCGAAGCGTTGCGTACCTGGCCGATGCGGGGCACCGTGCACCTCGTTCCGCCCGCCGACACCCGCTGGATGCTGGAGTTGACAGGCGTACGGTCGCTGGCCGGCGCGGCGACCCGTCGAACGCAACTCGGGCTCACCGACGCCGATGCGGACCGGGCGCTGGACGTGCTCGGCGTCGCGTTGGCCGGCGGCGGCCGGCTCACCCGGGCGCAGTGCCTCGCCACCCTGCGCGAGGCCGGGCTCGGCACCGACGGCCAGCGCGGCTACCACCTGCTCTGGTACGCGAGCGTGCGTGGGGTGACCTGCGTGGCGCCCAACGTCGGCACCGAGCAGACGTTCGTCCTGCTCGACGAGTGGGCGCCGGAGCAGCGCAGGCCGGAGCGGGACGAGGCGTTGGCGCTGCTCGCCCACCGCTACGTGCGGGGGCACGGGCCGGTCACCGACCGCGAGTTCGCCGGCTGGAGCGGCCTCACCCTGACCGATGCGCGGCGCGGCCTGGCCGCCGCCGACGACCTGCTGAGCACGGTACGTGTCGACGGCGAGCCGATGTACGTGGACGCGGCGCTGGCCGACATCCCGCGCATCCCGGCGGTCGGGGTGGTGGCGCTGCCGGGCTTCGACGAATACCTCCTCGGCTACCGGGACCGCACGTTGATGCTCGATACCGCGCACCGGGAGGCCGTGGTGCCGGGCAACAACGGCATCTTCCAGGCCACCGTGGTTCAAGCAGGCCGGGTCGTGGGCGTGTGGAAGCGCAAGATCGGCCGCCAGGCCGTCACCCTGACGGTACGGCCGCTGACGCCGATGACCGCCGGCGAACGGACCGACGTCGAGCAGGCGCTGGCGCGGTACGCCGACTTCCTCGGGCTGCCCCCGCGGTTCGACTGGCCGACCTGAGCGGACGGGCTACTCCCCGGCCGGTTCGCTGGCGGCCCGGTGGCCGCCTGGTTGGGTTGGCGCACCTCCCCCAGCACGTCGTAGAGGGACACGCCGAGCAGCCGCGCCGGGCTGGCCGCGAGCGCGGCGTGCATCGCCACCACCACGTCACCGTGGTCCGGTTCACCGTCGGCCTCGTCTGGTTCACCGTCGGCCTCGTCTGGTTCACCGTCGGCCTCGTCTGGTTCACCGCCGGCCTCGGATGGGGCGTCGGGCGACGTGGGCAGCAGCTCCTCGTCGCGCAGCATCGCCAGCAGCCGCTCGCGGTCGGCGGCGGCCCGGGCGCGCTCGACGGCCACATCGGTGCCGAGCAGTTTCAACTCGTCGCGTACCCGCACGTGCTCGCCGCGCATGGCACGCGGGTCCCCCCAGTCCTCACCCGCGCCGATCTTGCACTTTCTGTCCCGACACACCGGGGCTATCGACCCATGTCGACGACAGTAACTGCAAGATCGGCGGGAGGTGGTGGTCAGTCTGCCAGCGCGCCCGCTGAGCGGCCCTCGTTCAGGGTCAGGTTGCGGCCGGTGGACGGGTCGAAGAGGTGGATCTTCTCCAGGTTGAACCAGACCCGGCGGGACTGGCCCTCGGCCGCCCCGGACTCGGCGGACAGCCGGGTGACCAGGTTGCCGCCGCCACCGGCGAAGTCACCCGCGCCCGCATCCGCGGCCAACTCCTCCAGCTCGGCAGCGGTGGCCCGCTCACCCTCCACGGTGAGGTAGACGTACTTGTCCGAGCCCATCGACTCGACGATCTCCACCGGCGCCTCGAACTCCAGGCCGCGCCGCCGGGTGTCGTCGTCGACCAGTTCGGCGTCCTCGAAGTGCTCGGGCCGGATGCCGAGGATCAGTTCGCGGGGCGCGTCGGCCGCCTCCAGCTCCCGGCGGACCCGGTCGTCGAGCGGCACGTCGCCCAGGGCGGTACGCAGGCTGCCGTCCTGCACGGCGGCATGCAGGAAGTTCATCGACGGGGAGCCGATGAAGCCGGCCACGAAGAGGTTGCGCGGGCGGTCGTACAGCTCCTGCGGCGGGCCGACCTGCTGCACCGCGCCACCCCGCATGATCACTACCCGGTCGCCGAGGGTCATGGCCTCGGTCTGGTCGTGGGTGACGTAGACGGTGGTGGTGCCGAGCTGCTTCTGCAACCGGGACACCACCGTACGCATCTGCACGCGCAGCTTGGCGTCGAGGTTGGACAGCGGCTCGTCCATGAGGAACGCCTTGGGCTGGCGGACGATCGCCCGGCCCATCGCCACCCGCTGCCGCTGACCACCCGAGAGGTTCGCGGGTTTGCGGTCCAGCAGCGCGGTCAGCTCCAGCACCTTGGCGGCCTCGTCGACCTTGGAGTTGATGGTCTCCTTGTCGAGCTTCGCCAGGCGCAGCGGGAACGCCATGTTCTCCCGCACGGTCATGTTCGGGTAGAGCGCGTACGACTGGAACACCATGGCGATGTCCCGGTCCCGGGGGGCCTTGTCGTTGACCCGCTGGCCGGCGATGCGGAGTTCGCCGGAGCTGATGTCCTCGAGACCGGCGATCATGTTGAGGGTGGTGGACTTGCCGCAGCCCGAGGGGCCGACCAGGATCACGAACTCGCCGTCGGCGATCTCCAGGTCGACGTCCCGCACGGCGACCGTCCCGTCCGGGAAGCTCTTGCTCACCTTGTCGAGCACGATGTCAGCCATGACTACTCACCTATCCCTTGACTGCGCCGGAGGTCAGGCCGGACACGATGCGGCGCTGGAAGAAGAGGACGAACAGGATGATCGGCACAGTGATCACCACGGCGGCGGCGCAGATCGCCCCGGTGGGGTCCTCGAACTGTGACGCGCCGGTGAAGAACGACAACGCCGCCGGCACCGTGCGGGACCGCTCGGTGGAGGTCAGCGAGATGGCGAACAGGAAGTCGTTCCAGCAGAAGATGAAGACCAGGATCGCCGTGGTGAACAGACCGGGCGCGGCCAGCGGGGCGATCACCCGCCGGAACGCCTGGGCCTGCGTCGCGCCGTCCATCTTCGCCGCCTTCTCCAGGTCCCACGGAATCTGCTTGAAGAACGCCGACAGCGTGTAGATCGCCAGCGGCAGCGCGAAGGTGATGTACGGCAGGATCAGCCCGAGCCAGGTGTCGAAGATCCTGGCCTGACGCTCGATCTCGAACAGCGGCGACACCAGCGACACCTGCGGGAACATCGCGATCAGCAGCGAGATGCCGACCAGCGCTTACCCGGGAAGTCCAGGCGACTGATCGCGTACGCGGCCATCGCCCCGAGCACCACCGCGATCAGGGTGGCGATGAGCGCGATGCCGATGGAGTTGACGAGCGCTCGGACGAACTGGTCGGTGTCGAAGATCGTGCGGTAGTTGTCCAGCGTCCACTCCCGAGGGAAGAACTTCCCGTCGGTGAGGGTGGCCGGGGTCTTGAACGACAGCGAGGCGATCCACAGCACCGGGACCAGCGCGAAGACGACCACGAGGACGTCCAGCAGGCCCCAGCGCACCTTCGCCCGGGTGGTGGTTTCCGCGGCCATGTCAGCGCCTCTCGGAATCGTCGCTACCGGGGGCAGCGGTGCCGAACAGCTTCACGAAGACGAAGGCGATGATCGCCACCGTGATGAAGACCAGCACCGACATCGTCGAGCCGATGCCGAGGTTGAGACCCCGCAGCAGGTTGTTGTAGGCGAGCATCGACACCGACGACGTCTCGTTGCCGCCGGCGGTCAGGACGAAGATGTTGTCGAACACCCGGAACGCGTCCAGGGTGCGGAACAGCAGCGCGACCAGGATCGCCGGCTTCATCACCGGCAGCATCACCTTGGTGAACTTCTGCCAGGCCGTCGCGCCGTCCGTGGAGGCGGCCTTGAGCAGGTCGTCCGGGACCAGGGCCAGCCCGGCCATCAGCAGCAGCGCCATGAACGGCGTGGTCTTCCAGATCTCGGCCAGCATAATGATCGCCAGCGAGCTGGCTCGCTCGGTGAGGGGCGCGCCGTCGCTGAACAGGTCGGCCAGGTAACCGGTGCCGGGCGTCCACGCGTACCGCCAGGAGAACGCGGCGACCACGGTGACGATGCCGTACGGGATGAGCGCCGAGGTACGGACTATGCCGCGCCCGACGAGCGTACGGTGCATGATCAGCGCCAGCCCCATGCCGAGCACCAGCTCGACGGCCACCGTGACCACCGTGATCAGCGTGGTCACCCCGAACGCCGTCCACCAGAACTCGTTGGTGAGCACGGTGACGTAGTTCTCCAGCCCGATGAACTCGCGCTGGTCGGGAAAGCGCAGGTCGTAGCGCTGCAACGACAGCCAGACCGAGTAGATGATCGGGTACGCGGTGACCGCGACCATCACCAGCGCGGCGGGCGCGCAGAGCAGCCACCCGAGCCGACGTTCGGCCTTCTTGTTCTCGCTCAGCGGCGCCTTGCAGCGATTGCCGCGCTGGGTGGGCACCGCGGCACGTTGGCCGTCGGTCCTCTCCGGCGTCTCCGTGCTGGCGGGCCGGGTCATGGCAGCACCCCCTTGGACTCCAGGGCGTCGGCGATGGCGTCGCGCAGCTCGTCGGCGGTCTGTTGCGGACGAATACCGGACGGCGGCGACAGGATCGCCGACATGACGGTGGAGATGCTCTGGTAGGCCGGCGTCAGAGGACGCGTCGCCGGGTCCTTCAGCTCCTGAAGGATGGTGTCCTTCATCGGGTACGCCTCGGTCATCTCCGGGTCGTCGAAGACGGCCTCGATGGTCGGGGGCACGCCGTCGTTGATGGCGGAGAACTTCTGGTGCTCCGCGCTGCGCAGGCACCGCGCGGCCTCGAAGGACAGCTCCGGGTGCTTCGAGTACGAGCTGACCGCCAGGTTCACCCCGCCGATGGTGACCTTGCCGGGGGTGCCCTCGTCGACGCCCGGCACGCGGGCCCAGCCGACCTGCTTGGCCAGCTCCGGGTTGGCTTCCTGGAGGGCCGGGTAGACGAACGGCCAGTTCACCTGGAACGCGCCGGCGCCGGACTGGAACTCCAACCGCACCGGGTCCTCGGTGGCGTTGCTGAACGACGGTGAGGTGACGCCCGACGTGGCGAACCGCTGCAACTGCTCCAGCGCCCGGACCGTGCCGTCGTCCATCACGGCCTTCTTGCCGTCGTCGGAGAGGACCTTCCCGCCCGCGCTCTGGGCCAGGGTGTTGTAGAGGACGACCAGGCCGTCGTACTGCGCGCCCATGGTGAGCACCTGGTACGGCTTGCCCTGGTCCTTGAGCTGCCGGGCCGCGGTGATCATCTGGTCCCAGGTGGTCGGTGGCTGCGGCACCAGGTCCTTGCGGTACCAGAGGAGCTGCACGTTGGTGTTCTTCGGCGCGGCGTAGAGCTTGTCCTCGTAGCGGGCGGTCTCCAGCGGCCCGGCGAGGGTGCCCTGTTCGACCTCGCTCTTGTCCTGACCGGTCCACTCGCGGATCCAGTCGGCGCTGGCGAACTCCTGGGTCCAGGTGACGTCCAGGCCGAGGATGTCCATGCCGGTGTCCTCGGCGGCGAGCCGGCGGACCATCTGCACCCGCTGGTCGTCGGCCTGCCGGGGCAGCACCCGGTAGGCGATCTCGTACCGCCCCTGGGCCTGCGTGTTGCAGTCGTCGACGACCTTCTGCAGGTTCTGCTCCGGCGGGTAGTACAGGTTGAGCGTCGGTGGGCCACCGCTCTCGTCGGCGCCGCACGCGGCGAGCGGCGCGACCAGCGCCAGCGCGGCGGCTACCGCCCCAACCCGGGCCGCCGGGCGACGCCGTTGTCGGGCCGTTTCGGGGTCCGTCATCGCCCTCCCCCTCTCTTGGCGCAACAGACCGGGGAGGGCACCCGTGCCCCGGTGCACGGCGGGCTGTCTCCCGAGCCAAGGAGCTGCGAAAACACTCCGCTCGGGCAGTCCGTGCGGCTACACTGCCCCACTCACCGAGCCGCGAAACCTGCCCGTAACGGTCGTCGTCAGCCCCGGGCTCGCGCCCAGGAGAGGAAGCGCTCGGTCATCCGTGCCGGCGGGTGGTCCGGGTGGAGTTGGGTGAGCTGGTGGGTCGCCTCGTTCATCAGGGTGCCGAGGTAGATCAGCAGCCCCATGCGGTCGGTCCGGTACTCCGTCAACAGGGTGAGCTTGGCCGGCTGGCAGGGCCACTCCCGGCCGCAGTTGCGGCACCGCCACAGCGGACGCATGGCGACATGCGGGGCGGGCGGACGAACCATCACCACCACCGTGCTTCGTCGTGGTGGTGCTCTGTCGGGCTCAGCACATCGACCTCCTCGTGGATGGGGAAGGGAGCCGCTCCCGCAAGGGGGAACGGGAGCGACCCCGGGACAGAGCCCGCCACCGCCTGTGGCCACCAGCAGACCCACCACTGGTGACAGTCTGCAAGGACCCAACTACGGTAGATACGTGCTCGCGCCATCCGCGCAGCTCAGTGATCCGGCCGGGTAGCCACGAAGGGCACGCCGACGCGGGTTGGGCAGAGATTGGGGAATCGATGGGGACCGTCACCGACTACGTGCTGGAGGAACTGCGCCTGCTCCGGGCCGAGGCAGGGCTCAGCCAGGACGACTTCGGCCGAGGCATCGGCTACTCGGGCTCGCACGTCAGCTCCGTCGAGACGGGCGGGCGACCGCCGACGAAGGAGTACATGCGGGCCGTCGACAACCACCACCGGACCGGCGAGCGCTTCCAGCGGATGCTGGAGCGGCTGGGCCGGCTCGACGCCGAGGACGTCGACCGGATCGTCGCGTCCCGGCTGGAACGGCAGGCGATCCTACGACGCCCGAGCCCGCCGCAGCTCATCGCCGTGCTGGACGAGGCGGTGCTGCGCCGGCCGGTGCTCGACCAGCCGGGACTGATGCTCGAACAGTGCGAGCACCTGGTGGAGCTGGCGGCCCAGGAGCACATCCAGGTACACGTCGTCCCGGTGGACGCGGGCATGTATCTGGGATTGGCCGGTCAGTTCATCATCGCCGAAATGCCGGACGGCGAACGGGTGGCGCACGCCGACAACCAGCTCACCGCGCAGATCGTCGCCACGTCGACCGACGTCGCTAAGAGCGACCGGCAATAGGCGTCACTTGAGTCGGCGGGTTGTCGGTCGGGTGTCCCAGCGATAGAGCGTGCGGGCTCG
>NZ_JBNCKT010000039.1:0-47188 GCF_049841675.1 Micromonospora sp. DT4 | reverse complement strand
CACCATCGACATCGCCACCATCAAGATCTGGCTCCGCGACCTCGCCCGCGAAACCTGATCCACAAGACACGGCCTAGGGGGTGATCCGTCGGCCACGCACCCCGTCCGCCTCGACCAGCGTCCACGGGCCGTGGCAGATCACCCCGACCGGCTTGCCGGCCAGCTCGGCTGTCGCGCCGGCACCGCCCGACCGCCCGAAACACCCCACGAAGGGCATCACGTCGAGCCCAGGTTTGGCCGGAGGGCCGCTGGGGACCCGGGGAGGCATGGCAGGAGCAGCAGCGGAACAGCGCAGGCTCGCCACCGTCGTGGAGAGCTGGCTCGGGCGTCCAGTCCTGATCGTTGGTGACGCCATGCTGGACGAGTGGCGGTTCGCCGAGTCCGACCGGCTCTGCCGGGAGGCGCCCGCCCCGGTCCTGACCCTGCGCCGACGGATCTCCGCCGCCGGTGGGGCCGCGAACACCGCAGTCAACGTCGCCACCCTCGGCGGTCGGGCCGTACTGGTGGCGCCGGTCGGCGCCGACGTCGCCGGGGACGAACTGCACGACTGTCTGGACCGGGCCGGCGTCTGGGACCGTACCGTCAACCAACCCGGCAGACCCACCCCCGTGAAGCGGCGGATGCTGGCCGGCAACCAGATCCTGCTCCGAGAGGATTCCGGCGACCCGGACGACGCGCTCGACCCGGACGGCGTCACCCGGCTGCTCACGGCGCTGGAGTGCGCCACCGAGGAACTGCGCGCCGCCGCCGGCGGCGAGGCGCCGACGCTGGTGGTCTGCGACTACGGCCTGGGGGCGCTGCCCGCACCGGTCCGCGCGTGGCTGGTCGAGAACCGCGAGCGGTACGCCACAGTAGCGCTGGACGCCCACGACCTCGCCGACTGGCGGGGGCTCGCGCCGACCGTCGTCACCCCGAGCTTCGCCGAGGCCACCCGGCTGCTGGCCCGCGCCGGTGGCGTGACCCGCCCGACGTCCGGCGCCGACCTGCACCTGGAACACCCCGACAACGATCCGGCCGACGGGCCGTCCGAGCTGAGCGTCGGCGCCGCCCCGGGCGGGGCCCGCGCCGACGACCGACCCGGTCCGGTCGGGGAGCCCACCCCGGGCGAGGGTCGGGTGGCCCTCACCGGCGACGGCCTCAGCGTCACCGGCACCGGCGTCACCGTGAACACCGAGGCCGGAGCGGGCGTGGACCGGGCCGTGCTGGCCGAGTCGCGGCTGGCCGAGTTGCACGCCCACACCGGAGCCGACGTCGTCGCGGTGACCCTGGACACCGACGGCGCGGTGGTCGGCGGCGCGGACGGCGAGCGGCGGCGCAGCCACAGCACCCCGGTCCCGGCGAGCCACGCCGTGGGAGCGGGAGACGCGTACCTGGCGGCGATGACCCTGGCCCTGGCCGCCGCCGCGCCACTGCCCACCGCCGCGCAGCTCGCCCAGCTCGCGGCCACCATCACCGTGTCCGACACCGGCACCTGCGTGTGTCTGCGCGACGACCTGTTCGCCGCCCTCGACATGCCGCCGGAGGCCACCGGGCACCCGGCCGTGGTCGGCACCGAGGAGTTGGACGCGATCGTCGCCGAACACCGCGAGGCGGGACGGTCGGTGGTGTTCACCAACGGCTGCTTCGACGTGCTGCACCCCGGGCACGTGAGCTACCTGGAGCAGGCCCGCGCCCTGGGTGACCTGCTCATCGTGGCGGTCAATTCGGACGGCAGCGTACGCCGGCTCAAGGGTCCGGACCGGCCGGTCAACCCGGTAGAGGACCGTGGCGCCCTGCTCGCCGCGCTGTCCTGCGTGGACCACGTGGTGGTGTTCGAGGAGGACTCGCCCGCCGCCCTGATCGAGGCGGTCCGGCCGGACGTCTACGTCAAGGGCGGGGACTACCCGCCGGAGCTGGTCCCGGAAGCGCCGCTGGTGCGGCGGCTGGGGGGCCAGGTGCGCACCCTCGGGTACGTGCCGGACCGGTCCACCTCCGCGATCATCGAGCGGATCCGGTCACACGGTCAGGACCCGTCGTCGTACGCCTCCGACCCGTCGCTGAGCACCCGTACCCAGTCGTCGTGAACCGGCCCCTCACCCTCGGCACCCCGGCGGAGTTCCGTGCCGACCGGCTGGTCGACGTGCTGATCCCGACCCGTAACCGGCCCACCGAGCTGGCGGTCACCCTGGCCGGGCTCGCCGCCCAGGACGGGGTGCCCGGCTTCGGCGTGGTGGTCAGTGACCAGTCCGACGGCGACCCGGCGTACGCCCACCCCGCCGCGGCCACCATGGTCCGGGCGCTGCGGCACGCCGGCCACCCGGTGCTGCTGACCCGTCGGCTGCCGCGCCGGGGCCTGGCCGAGCACCGCGCTTACCTGCTCGCCGCGTCGGCCGCCCGGTACGTGCTCAACCTCGACGACGACGTCTGGCTGGAGCCCGGGGCGCTGCGCCGGCTGGTCACCGCGATCGACGAGCTGGGCTGCGGGTTCGTCGGCAACGGTGTGCACGGCCTGTCGTACACCGATGACGTACGGCCGGACACGCACGGGCACTACGAGGAGTGGACCGGGCCGCCCGTCCCGGAGCGGGTCCGCCCGGGCACCCTCGAATGGGATCGCGCGCGGATCCACTCGGCGGCCAACCTGCTGCACGTCACCGCCGAGGTGGAACTGCCGCCGGGTGGGTGGCGGGCGTACAAGGTGTCCTGGATCGGCGGGTGCGTGCTCTACGACCGGGCCAAGCTCCTCGACTCCGGTGGGTTCGACTTCTGGCGGCGGGTGCAGGAGAGGCACCAGGGCGAGGACGTGGCCGCCCAACTCGCGGTGCTGGCCCGTCACGGCGGGGCGGGCATCCTGCCCAGCGGTGCCTACCACCTGGAGACGCCCACCACTGTCACCGAGCGGGACGTGGAGGCGTGGGAGGTCGTCCTCGCCGACGAGAGCGCCCCTACGGGTTGAGCAGTTCGCGAGCCGCCTCCCGTACCTCGGCCACCGGCACGTCGGTGACGAACGAGTCGCGGTGCGGGCACTCGCCGTCGCCCGGCCGGTGCGGATAGATGCCCGGCGTGCAGTCCACGCCGCAGACCGGGCAGTGCACCGTCCAGGAGCTGATCGGCCGGTGCCGGCCCCGCAACGGCGTCGCCGTGTTGATCAGGTTGCCGACCCAGAAGATGCCCACCGTCGGGGTGCCCACCGCGGCGGCCAGGTGCAGTGGGCCGGTGTCGTTCGAGACGACAAGCGCGCAGTCGGCGTAGCAGCCGGCCAGGCCGCCGAGGCTGAGCGTGCCCACCTGCGGCCGGACCGGCACCCCCGCCGCCGCGACCACCCGGTCCACCACCTCCCGCTCGGAGGGCGTACCGGTCACCAGCACCTCGTAGCCGTCGTCGTGCAGCGCACGGGCTACCTCGGCGAACCGCTCGGCCGGCCAGCGACGCCGGGTGTCGCTGGCCCCGGGATGCAACGCCACCCGGGGTCGGTCCCCCGGACCGAGCACCTGCTCCGCCTCGGCCCGGTCCCCGTCGGTGACCGCCAGCGTCGGCACGATCGTGGTCGCCGGAGCGCCCACCAGGGCCACCGTCTCCAGATAGCGGATCACCTCGTGCTGGTAGTACACGTAACGGAGCCACCGGTCCAGCGGCGGCGCGTCCTCGGCGCGCAACCCGACAGTCACCCGGGCACCGAGGCGACTGATCAACGGGTTGGAGTTGGCGCCACCACCGTGAATCTGCACCGCCAGGTCGAAGCCCTCGTCACGGGCCGCCGCCGTGAAATCGTCCATCGTCGACGCCGACTCGTCTGCCTCCGACTCGCGGATGCCCGGGCCCGGCGGCACCACCAGCACCCGGTCCACCGGGCCGGGCCGGTCGCGCCAGAGCTTCGCGTGCCACGGCGCGCCGAGCAGCACGATCTCCGCCGAGGGGTACGCGGCACGCAGCGCGTCCAACGCCGGTAGCACGAAGATGAAGTCGCCGAGGGCGTTGGCGCGCAGCACCGCGATCCGCCGTACGTCGTCGACTCGCCCGCCCGTCGGGCCGAGCAGGGACGGGGTGACCACGCGGCCCGCTACGGCCGGTCGATCTCGCCGGCGGTGTCCGGGTGGTGCAGCTCCCGGTCCGCGGCGGGGTCGGCCGGCACCGGCGTACCCCCGGACAGGCCGCCGGAACGCGGCCCGGTGCGGCCGACGGTGATGGTGCGCGGCGCGGGTCGCGCCGCCCGGGGAAGCTGGACCCGCAGCAGCCCGTGGTCCATCACCGCGTCGATGCCCTCCGGGTCGACCCGCGACGGCAGGTCGACGCGGTACTCGAAACCGCGCGTCTCGAAACCGCCGGGGATGCCCTGGTCGGCGTTGACCTCCGCCTCGGAGCGTGCCCGCACGCACAGCTCACGATCGTCCAGCTCGACGGCGACCTCCTCCGGCGCGACGCCGGGCAGCCGCACGA
Source organism: Micromonospora sp. DT4 (assembly GCF_049841675.1). Lineage (NCBI taxonomy): Bacteria > Bacillati > Actinomycetota > Actinomycetes > Micromonosporales > Micromonosporaceae > Micromonospora > Micromonospora sp. DT4. The sequence continues at coordinate 42,772 of NZ_JBNCKT010000039.1, read as the reverse complement.
CGACCTGCCAGCCGTCGGCGGTCTCGGTCAGCTCGACGTCGGACGCCCCGGCCCGGCCGCCGACCAACCGGCTCAGCTCGGCGCGCAGCGACTGCAACTCGCCCATCGGGTCCCAGCCCTGCTGCCGGCTGCGCCATCCCCGGCCAAAACCGCCGGCCTGCTGCTCGCTCATCGCACGTCTCCGATCCGCCGGGTGGTGGGTCGCAGTGAGCTGGGCGCGTTGAGATCGGCGTCGCGGTCGACGCCCACACCGAGCCGGTCGACCAGCTCGCCACCGAGCCAGGCGCTGATGCCGAGAATCGCCACCGCAACGATCTCGATGGCGATCAGCGCGCCACCGGCGGCCCGCGAGTCCGCGTTGAGCCGGACCACCCACACGGCGGCGAAGAGCAGGATCACCACGAGGTTCGCGCCCGCGTGCAGCAGACCCACCCGCTTCGCACGGGTGCCGGTGGGAATCGCCAGCAGGTCGAACGAGCCGGCCGCCGCGGCGAGCAGGCCGCCGATCAACCCGACGGTGATGTTCCAGTACGCGACCTCGCCGAGGAAGTCGGGCCCGCCCACCGTGTCGATGATGTCGAAGAGCACGGCGGTGACCAGCAGCGCGACCGGGAACATGACCAGCATCGGATGGACTGGGTGACCCAGCACCTTGATTCGGCTCTCCATCTCCCGGCCTCCACTGGTCGGCGCTTCTGCGGACGGTACGTGCGGCGGGCGTGTCGGGTGAGGCCGTACCCCCGGCGGCCAGGGGCAAACCTCGATGGACACGCGGGCCTAGGCTGGCGACGGTGGCGCGCCCGCCACCCTGGTCAACGGCTCAGGGAGGATCACGTGACGGTGGAGATCACCACGCACGAGGAACTGCGGGAGCTACTCGGGACGCCGCACCCCCGGGCCGCCAACAAGGACCGCCCCCGCCTGCACGAGCGGGACCGGCAGTGGCTCGCCGCCGCGCCGTTCTGCCTGATGGCGACGGCCGGCGCGGACGGCAGTTGCGACGTCTCGCCCAAGGGCGACCCGGCCGGGTTCGCGCTGGTGCTCGACGACACGACCATCGCGCTGCCGGAGCGGCCGGGCAACAGGCGCGCGGACGGGTACCGCAACATCCTGGACAACCCGCACGTCGGGCTGCTCTTCCTGATTCCGGGCCGCACCGACACGCTGCGCATCAACGGGCGGGCCCGCCTGGTACGTGACGCGCCCTGGTTCGACGACATGGTGGTCAAGGGACACCGGCCGGTGCTGGCCGTCGTGGTGGAGATCGAGCAGATCTTCTACCACTGCGCGAAGGCATTCCTGCGATCCGCGCTGTGGCAGCCGGAGACCTGGCAGCCCGAGGTCCTGCCGTCCCGCGCCCGCCTGATCAAGGAGGTCGAGGCGCCCGCCGAGAGCCTGGAGGACCTGGAGAGGCACTACGGCCCGGAGTACGCCACGAAGATCTACGTCTAGACGGTCAGCTCGACCAGCCGGCCGGATTCGCGCTCATCGCAGCGTCTAACCTTCCCGCATGGACGCGGACGGCTGGGTGGCAGACACGCGCACTTCGTACGACACGGTGGCGGTCAGTTACGCGGACCTCGTCCGCGACTTTCTGGCGACCGCGCCCTATGAGCGGGCGGCGTTGGCGTTGTTCGCCGACCTGGTGCGCGCGGCGGGCGACGGTCCGGTCGTGGATGTGGGCTGCGGAACGGGCCGGATCACCGCGCACCTGCACGACCTGGGCCTCGCGGTCTTCGGGATCGATCTGTCTCCCGGAATGCTGGCGGTGGCGCGGCGCGATCACCCCCACCTCAGGTTCGAGGTCGGCTCGATGACCGACCTCGACCTGGCCGACGGCTCGGTGGCCGGCCTGATCGCCTGGTACTCGCTCATCCACATTCCCGACCAGCGGCTCGGTCAGGTTCTCGCGCACTTCCGTCGGGTGGTACGCCCGGGCGGCCCGCTGCTGGTCGGCTTCCACGTGGGTGACGGGACGACACTCAAGACCCAGGGGTACGGCGGGCATCCGATGAAGCTCCACGTGCATCGTCGCCGACCGGCCGAGGTCGCAGCCTGGCTGCGCGACAACGGATTCGCGGTCGAGGCCGAGATGACCGTGACCTCGCCCGAGAGCAAGCTCGGCGGAATCATCTTCGGCCGGCGGGAGCCCTGAGCCGACGCACTCGTTGGCGCGCGGACGCGGTGCTCTTCGGCACGAGCGCCGGCGCCGTGGTGGGCGCCCAGATCGCCAGCGGGACACCCCTGTCCGAGCTGTACGAGCGCCAGCGACAGGGCGTGCCCCACGAGACCGCACCCGCGCTGGGCGTGCTCAGCCTCCTGTGGCTCGCCCGGGCACAGATGTTCGCCCGCAGCCCCGAGCAGGCCGCCCGCCGCCTCGGCCGACTCGCCCTCTCGGCGCACATCGACGACCCGTCGCGGCAACGCCGGATCGCGGAGGCCCGGCGGGCTCACCATCAACGCGTGATCGCCGCCCCCGATCAGATTAGCGGCCGTGGATAGAATCGAGCCGTGGCTCGGGAATTCGATACTCAGCTCGCTGAGGAACTCGCCGACCCCACCGACCGTCGCACCTCGGCAAGCTGGGCACGGCCGTGGGGGCCGGCGCGCGTACCCTCAGCCGGCTGTTCCGGGAGCAGACCGGAATGTCGTTCCCGCACTGGCGGACGCAACTGCGGTTACATCACTCGCCGACGGTGCGGGCAGCTGCGGCCAGGGCCCGCCGCGAGCCGACGAGAACGACGAGCTTCTTAGCCCTGGTGATGGCGGTGTAGAGCAGGTTCACGGTCGTAGGTGGGCTCGCCGCCGGGTTGCAGCTTCAGCACGTCAGCGCCAACCGGACGGCCTGCTGCTGCTCCGGCGCCAGGTCGGTGCCGGTACGCGCCTTCAACCAGGTCAGTGCTCTGCCCCAGTCGACTTCGCGGAACTGCGCCATCCGGTCCGCACGATCGCCGAGCAGCATGCGGGGACGGGCGGGACGAGACAGCCATGGGCACGAGTCAGTCGAGCAGGCTGCGGATGTCGGCGGCGGTCAGTTCGGCGGAGGCGAACTCTCCGCCGTCGAGGACGCTGCTGAACAACTCGGCCTTCCTGGCTTGTAGCGCCATGACCTTCTCCTCAATGGTGTCCTTGGCGACCAGGCGGTAGACCATGACCTTCCGCGTCTGGCCAATGCGGTGAACACGGTCGACCGCCTGAGCTTCGGTCGCCGGGTTCCACCACGGGTCCAGCAGGATGCAGTAGTCGGCCTCGGTCAGGTTCAGCCCGAAGCCGCCCGACTTGAGGCTGACCAGAAAAGCCGGCGCCGTCCCGTTCTTGAAGTCGGCGATGACCTCCGCCCGCCGCCGTGTCTTGCCGTCGAGATAGCAGCAGGCGACACCGGCCTCATCGAGGCGTTGCCGGGCGGTGGTCAGGAAACGGGTGAACTGGCTGAAGATGAGAACCCGGTGCCCCTCGGCGGCGAGATTGGTCACCTGGTCGCAGAGCGCGTCGAGTTTCGTCGACGCGATGGCGTGGTGCTTCGGATCGACCAGGGTCAGGTCGAGGCTGGCCTGGCGCAGCAGAGTCAGCGAGCGGAAAATTTCAAAGCGGTTCTTCTGCATGTCGCCGAGCAGGCCGAGGACTTTCTGCCGTTCCCGCTGCAGATAGGTCTGGTACATCCGGCGATGCTTGGGGTTCAGATCCAGTTCGATGATCTGTTCCTGCTTGGCCGGCAGTTCGGTGACCACCTCAGCCTTGCGGCGGCGCAGCATGAGCGGGCGGATCCGGCGACGTAGTTGCGCGAGCCGCTCCTCGTCGTGTTCCTTCTCGATCGGCCGGCGGTAGTAGTCGGTGAAACGGTCGAGCCGGGGCAGCAGGCCGGGCGCGGTGATGGAGAGCAGGGCCCAGAGCTCAGCCAGGTTGTTCTCCATCGGTGTGCCGGTGATCGCGAGCTTGAAGGCTGCCGGCAACTGCTTCGCGCACCGGTACGTCTGCGACGCAGGGTTCTTGACGAACTGCGCCTCGTCGAGGATCAGTCCGGTCCACGGCAACGCCGTATAGTCGTCGTACTCGAGCCGGAGCAGGTTGTACGACGTGACCACGACGTGCGATCCGGTGATCGTTTGTTCCAGCGTGCCGGCCCGGCGCGCGCCGGTCTGACCGATGGCGGTGACGGTGAGATGCGGGGCGAAGCGCGCCGCCTCGTGAGCCCAGTTGCTGACGACACTGGCGGGGGCGACCACCAGGAACGGGGCACCGGCAGGCGCCTGTTCGACGGCGTGGCAGATCAGAGCCAACGCCTGCAACGTCTTACCCAGTCCCATGTCGTCGGCCAGCACGCCGCCGAGATCATGCCGGTGCAGGGTGGCGAGCCATCGGAAGCCTTCCAGCTGGTACGGCCGGAGAGTAGCGTCCAGCCCCACCGGTGGCGGGTCGGCGGGACCAGCCTTCGCGTCGCTGAGCGCGCGCACGGACTCCTGCCAGACCGCCGCCTGACCGGTGACCTCGCCCAGCTCAGACAACTCCTGCCACAGCCCCGCCTGAAAGCGTCCGACCCGCACCACACCGGGCGGGGCATCCTCCAACTCACGGGACTCCGCTATCAGGTCGCGCAGCTGCCGGAACTCTGGCTGCTCAAGCCGGAAATAGCGACCGCTGGGCAGAATCATGAACTCTTGTTCGGCGGCGAGCGCGAGGAACAGCCCTTCGAAGCCGACCTCCTCACCATCGACCGTGACCCGGACGGACAGGTCGAACCAGTCCTGCGTGCCGGCGCTGGCTTCGGTCGCGCTCGCAAACGAAACGACCGGGGCTTCCTGCGTCTCGACATACTCCGGGACGTCGTCATCCGTCTTGACGACCACTTCGACGCCGTCCAGCGCGCCAAGTCGGGGAAGCACGTCGCGTATGAGCCGCAGCATGGCGTCTGCGGCGACGACAGCATGCTGCAGCAGCCGCCGTCCGGCGGGGAACGGCTCGGTCAGCCCGTACGCCGGGTCCGCCAGCAGAGCGGTGACGCACTGCAGCGTCGCGGCCCGGTCGGGTTCGTGGTGCAGATCGGCGTGCAGCGGCTCCACCTGGCGTTCCGAACCGACGACGGCCACCCACTCCCAGGACAACGACATGCGGTGTTCCGGTAGCGGCCGCACCGAAAGCGTCAGCGTCGCCTTCTCGAGCTCAGGTAGACCCACCGTTTCGTCGGCCGGCACCACCTCGGCCTTACGGACGAGCCCCGGATAGTACTGCCGCAGGAAGCGGGACTCCTCGGCGGCGGGAACGACGATCGCCGGCGCAGCCAGTGCCTCCGTGTCCCGTGCGCTCAGTGGTCTCGCCAGGGGCGCGAGCCGCAGGGTACCCGGATCGGTCGAGGAACTCGGCCCCGTCGTACCCCACCAGGCAACGCCGTGCGCCGGCTGCCCGACCACGATCAGCTTTTCGGGATCGATCGTCTCCGTACCATCGGCCAGGACCGGGCGGAGCCGCAGGCCCGCAGCGACTCGATCGGCCCGCACCGAGAATCGCACCGGCCGTGCCCACATCTGAACCGGTGACGCGGACCGGCCACTCTGCACCAGGGGCAGACCCGCCTCCCGCGCCTCGGCCAGAACGTCCCATACCCGCCGGCTACGGAACTCATCCAGATACACGACGCGCTGACCCGAGCCGTAGTAGCGGTAAGCGTACGGGGCGCCCCCCTCGTCGTCCGTCAGCGCGAGCAACTCCGTCAAGAGATCCACGTGATGCTGCGTGCGCGGTGAATCCGGAACGTACCCGAAGCCGAGGGTGCCCCATGAGACACCGCTCCGGATCCAGCCCCTCTTGCCCGGCACGACCGGCCGGAGCCCAATCCGCCACTTCCCGCGGCCGTCACCGTCCTCGAGCTCGAACTGCAACGCCAGTTCCGCAGAACCTGGCACAGCGGCCGGACTGTCGACGCTGACCAGACCAGCCAACGCCGCCTCCCACGACGACGCCGGATCCGGTTCGGACGCCTCGGAGGTGCAGGCGATCAACGCCAAGGCAGCCGGATGGTCACACACCGGAGCTGCCGAGCACGTGCACGTGCCACTGACGCTCTTGAGAGCACCGTCGGCGCCGACGACGACCGACACCGTCACCCAACCAGATCTCTCGCCTCGCACGGCAGCCCGCCCACGGCCGTAACGCGGGTCCCAGCTCACCTCGACCAGAGCGCCGCTCGCCACCAGCGAGCGAGCCTGGACGAACGATCTGGTCCCGACGGCCTTACACACCGCCGCCTCATCAGCCGTCAGCACCAGCCGCCCCACAAGGAACCTCCGCCAGGTCGGTCATCGGAGACCCACGCTACCGAACGACCAGGCGCCACCGACGCAGGCACCACCCACCAAAGAAACCGGGACCACAGTCTGCGCCCGGCTGGGGAACTTCTGGTCCGGCTGAACGACGTGACCAACGGCCCTGCCCGAACTGTTGTCCGCACCTCACGCCTTCTCCGCGGTGCATCGTCACCGCTGGCCGGCCACGCCCGCACGACGGCCCGATCTGACTCCGTCCAGCCGACACCAGAGGCCATTTTCGGGGGGCGACTCACATATTCATCGATGAAAATAATGCCCTGACCTGCATTTCTGCTGGTCAGGGCATTATATCGAGCCGCCTGACGGAATCGAACCGTCGACCTACGCATTACGAGTGCGTCGCTCTAGCCGACTGAGCTAAGGCGGCAACGCTCAGCAAGTGTACGGCACCCGGCGGCCCCGGGCGGAGCGGGATACCCCTGCGGCGCTCCCGTCAGCACCAAACGGACAACCGCCGCCATCCGGCTAATTACCGGACAGCGCTGCACGGAGACCGGTACTACGCTGCGGCGGGTGACTGACGAACGCGACGATCACCCGGCACCAGCGGAGGAGCAACCCGCCGGGGAGCCAGCCCCCCGTCGCCCACGCTCCACCGATCCACTGGAACTGGGCTTCACCCCGCGCAAGCCGGTGCCGTGGCTGGCCCCGTTCCTGCTGATCAGCACCGGCATCCGTACGTTGCTGGCGATCCTCTTCGGCGCGTACCTCGACAAGCGTGAGCTGCAGAACGCCTTCGGCGACGGCATCTTCCGCCAGGTGGGGCCGGACGGCGGTCTCTGGCTCGACTACGTGGCCGACCTCGGCGACGGCTTCCACGCCACCTACTCCGTCGCGTACCTGCTGGCGCAGCCGGAGCTGACCGTGGACGGGCACCGGCTGCCCCGCGCGCAGACCCTGGTGATGGGCGGCGACCAGGTGTACCCGTCGGCGGCCTACGCGGAGTACGAGAACCGCTGCAAGGGCCCCTACCAGGCCGCGCTGCCGGCGACGCCGCCCGACCGTCCCACGCTGTTCGCGGTGCCGGGCAACCATGACTGGTACGACGGCCTGACCGCCTTCCTGCGGCTGTTCGTCCGCTCCCGGGACCGTAACTTCGCCGGCTGGCGTACCGGGCAGTCGCGGTCGTACTTCGCCGTGGAGTTGCCGGCCGGCTGGTGGCTGCTCGGCGTCGACGACCAGTCCGGCTCGTACCTGGACGACCCGCAGTTGGCCTACTTCGACGAGGTGGCCCGGCGGCTCACTCCGGAGTCGAAGGTGATCATCGCAACGCCGTCGCCGACGTGGGTCAAGGCCGCTGACATCCCGACGGCGTACGACTCGATCGACTACTTCGTCCGGACGATCATCGACCCGACCGGGGCGCGGGTACGGCTGCTGCTCTCCGGGGACCTGCACCACTACGCCCGCTATGCCGGCCCGGACCGGCAGTTGATCACTTGCGGCGGCGGCGGGGCGTACCTGTACCCGACGCACAAGCTGCCCGAGCGCATCGAGGTGCCACCGCGCGACACGCTGGCCCGGCGGGCCAGCCGCACCCAGCCGTACGACCTGGTGGCCCGCTATCCGGACGCGGCCCGCTCGCGCCGCTACGGCTGGGGCATCTTCGCTCGACTGCCGTTCCGCAACCCCGGCTTCACCACACTGCTCGGCACCCTGCACACCCTGCTGATGCTGGCCATGGCGGGCGCGACGGCGAACTGGGCCGACAGCAGCGACCAGCGGCTGTTCAGCGTCCCGCTGGTGTTGATGGTGCTCGTGACGGTGATCGCGGCGGTCCTGTTCGCCAAGCCGCCGAGCGCCAGCGGCAAACGGCACGCGCGACACTGGCTTCTCGGTGTCGGCCACGGTGTGGCCCATGTTGCCCTCGCCGCCGGCGGCGCCTGGGTCTGGTTGGCCCTGCCGTTCTACGACTGGCCGTGGCCGCTACCGGCGGTCGCCGCAGTGGTGCTGTACGGCCCGGTCGTCGGCCTGGTGGCGAGCCAACTGGTGGCGGCGTACCTGCTGGTGGCGGGTGCGTTCGGGGTGAACGTCAACGAACTGTTCGCCGGCCAGGGCATCGAGGACTCGAAGTCGTTCCTACGGCTGCGCATCGACCCGGACGGCACGTTGACGGTGTACGCGATCGGCATCGACCGGGTCTCCCGCGACTGGCAGGTCAACCCCGACCAGTCCCCGACGGCAAGCTGGCTGACCCCCAAAACTCCCCTAACCCCCCACCTGACGGAACCTCCCACAGTCCTCACCTGATCGCCCCAACCCGCCTCGTCGATCATGAGGTTATTGCCCCGACACGCCGACAGCGGTGGCAATAACCTCATGATCAACCGGGGCGGGGGGCGGGGGCGGGGCCGGGCGGGGGCGGGGGCGGGGGGGGAGGCAGTGGGGGCGGGAGGTTGGGTTAGGGGGTGTAGTGCTGGTCGTGGGCTTGGCGGGGGGCGCAGACGGAGGCGCGGGAGCAGGAGCAGCGGGAGCCGTCGGCGTCGAGGCGGACGGTCACCGCGTCTCTCGGGACGCTGTGGCCGACCACCCGACCGTCGCCCTCGGGCGTCGTCACCCGACTGCCGACGGCGGGCGCGGTCTCCTGGAAGCGCTGGTACAACGGGTGTTCGTACTTGAGGCAGCACATCAACCGACCGCATGCTCCCGAAATACGCAACGGGTTCAGCGGCAGGTCCTGGTCCTTGGCCATCCGGATCGTCACCGGCTCGAAGTCGGTGAGGAACGTCGCGCAGCACAGGTCCCGACCGCACGACCCGATGCCGCCCTGGACACGAGCCGAGTCGCGCGCCGAGAGCTGGCGCAGCTCGACCCGGCAGTGCAGGGTGGCGCCCAGGTCGCGGACCAGCGAACGGAAGTCCACGCGGTGCGGGGCGGTGAAGTAGACGGTGCTGCGCTCCCCGCCACCGTCGGCGGAGCCGAGCACGTGGTCGACGGCCACCACCTTCATCGGGAGGCCGTGCGCGCGGATCAGCCGCTTCGCCGCCACCTTCGCCTCGGCCTTGCGGCGGCGCAGCGCCTCGTCGCGGCGCAGGTCGTCGTCGCCGGCCAAGCCCACGAGCCGGGGGAAGCCGTCGGTCTCCTCGCTCACCCACTGAGCGGCCCAGACGCACTCGGCCACCTCGGGCCCGTCGTCGGTCGGCACGAGCACCCGGTCACCCACCTGCGGATGCAACTCGCCGGGGTCGAGGTAGTAGAGGCGCCCGTACCGGTTGAAGCTGACCGCGCAGAGCATGCCCATCCCCCCACCCTACGGCGGATCACTGCAAAGAACGCAGCGGCCGAGACCTCCACCGCCATTCATGACCGTCGACTCGACCGATTGCCGGGCCACCCCTCGTGCCGATGACCCTCGCCCGGACGGTTGAATCCGCGCTCGGGAAGGGGACAAACGCTCCCGGGCGGCGTTGAGTGGAGGCAGACCTGCGGGGGATGCAGGGGAAGACCACGGCGTCGCCGTGGGCGCCGAATCTGCTCGGGCGTCCGCGAGCGACGCCGTGGCCTGTCCGCGAGCAACGCGGCGGCCGAAGCACGAGCAACGCCACGGTCGGACCGCGAGCAACGCGGCGGCCGAAGCACGAGCAACGCTGCGGTCGGACCGCGAGCAACGCGGCGGCCGGACCGGGCTACCAGCCGACCCGGGTGGGCTGGTCGTAGCGGGGACGGTCCTGGGTCGGCGGCCGCCAGGTGGACTCGGCCAGGCTCGGCGCCCACTGGCGCAGCAGGGTCTCGGCACCGTCGTACGCGACGCAGAGCACCGCCAGCACCCGCGCGGCGATCTCGGCCGCGTCGGCGACACCCGGCCCGACCGGCGTCAGGCGGGTCGGCGGACCCGCAGCGGTGGCGGCGACCACGGCCACCGCTTCGGCCGAGCGCAGCACGTCGGCCATCGTCCGGGCGAGGGCGAGACGGCTGCCGTCCACCCAGTCGGCGAGCGCGTCCGCGTACCCGGCGGTGGATTCCATCCGGCCGACCAGGCTCTCCGGGCCTTCGTCCAGGTGGCGCAGCAGCGCGGCACGCTCCTGCCCGTACGCCGAGGCGGCCGGCCCCGACCAGAGCACGGGGTCGGTGAGCGCGGCGCCGACGTCGTCGTACCCCCGGACCAGCCGGCGCACGGCGTGCCCGGCGCTGGCGAGCGGCGCCGGGTGCAGGTCGAGGAAGCCCCGGACCGCATCACCCGGCAGCACCTGCATCCGGCGTAGCAGCGGCCAGACCCGGTGGCCCTCGGGGACGCCGGCCGCGAGCAACGCGTCCACCCGGCGAAGCAGATCGAGGCCGGGTTCGGCGAGCCGGTCCAGTGGATCCATCACGGCTCTCCGGTGATCCGACGGCGGGCCGCGCGGTCGACCTCGCCGTACCGGTCGGCGGCCTCGCGGACCGCCGAGGCGGCGGCGGCGAGCCGGCCGGCGGCGGCGCGCGCCTCGCGGGCCCGGTCGTCGGTGGCGGCGGCCCACTGGCGGTGCAGCGCGCGACCGATCTCGCCGGGGCGGCCCGGGGCGTCCGTGCCGAACGCGGCCTGGGCCGGATCGCTGGCGGTGACGGTGTGGGACAGGGTGGTGAGCGTGGCGCTCGCCTCGTCCAGTCGGGCAGCGAGCGCGCGCAGTGTGTCCATCTCAGGCCCCCGCGAGCGGTCGATAGGCGGCGAACGTCTCGTTGTGCAGCTTCTCCCGGGCCCACTCGGCGGCGTCTGCCGCCGCGGTGACGGCAGCCTGCACCGAGCTGGCCACGTCGCGCGGACTGCGGGCGTGCAGTGGCCTCAGGAACCGGACGTCGGTGATCCGCCCACCGGCGGTGACCACCACCTCGACCAACCCGTCCGGGGATCGGACGGTGACCTCGACCGTCGACACGGCTTGGTCGAACTCGGCCTGCAACGACTCGATACGGCGGTAGCGCCGCACCGCCTCCTCGATCCAGGCCTCGTCGATCTCCCCCCGCGGCATCGGCGACTCCTCCCGGATGGGCCATCACTGAGCGTGCCGTAACCGTCACCACGGCACACCGGACCGTACCGCACAGCAATCGCGCGTGTCGATGGCTGTGGACAATCGGACGGGAGCTGCGGCTCAGCCCTTCCAGAGGGCGAGCATCATCGCCTCGACCGCGATGCGCGGCTTGACGTTCGCCTCGATCGCCGCCCGGCAGGCGAGCACGGCCTCCAGCCTGCGCAGCGACCCCTCGGCGTCCCACTTCTGGGCTCCCGCGCCAGCGAGCGCGGCGGTGTCGGTGTGCACCGGGTCGACCGGGGCGCGCAGCGCCATGGTGAGCGCGTCGCGGTAGAAGCCGGCCAGGTCGACGAGCGCCCGGTCCAGCGCGTCGCGCTGGGCGCGGGTGGCCCGCGACTTCTGCCGCTTCTCCAGCTCCTTGAGCTGCCCGGCGGCGCCCCGGATCGCGCCGGCCGCGCCCCGGCCGGTGCCGCCCGCGCCGAGCGCTGTCTCCAGCGCCGCCCGTTCCGCCGTGTCGGCCTCGGCGACCGACGCCTCGGCCTCCGCCTCGGCGGCCTCGATCAGCGCGGACGCCGCGTCGAACGCCGCGCCCACGCCGGTCAGCCGGCGCGGCACGGCCAGCACCGCCTCACGCCGCTTGCGGGCCTCCGGGTCGCGGGCCAGCCGACGGGCCCGACCCACGTGCCCCTGCGCGGCCGACGCCGCCCACTGCGCCACGTCGGGCGCGATGCCGTCCCGCCGGACCAGCACCTCGGCCACCGCGGTGGCCGGCGGCTGCCGCAGGGGTACGACCCGGCAGCGCGACCGGATGGTCACCGAGATGTCGTCCGGGTGGGTGGACGGGGCGCAGAGCAGGAAGACCGTCCGCGGTGGCGGCTCCTCGATGGCCTTGAGCAGCGCGTTGCCAGCGGCCTCGGTGAGCCGGTCGGCGTCCTCGATGACCACCACCTGCCAGCGCCCGCCGGACGGGGTGCTGGCCGCGCGCAGCACCAGCGCGCGCATCTCGCCGACGCCGATGGAGAGCCCCTCCGGCACGACCATCCGGACGTCGGCGTTGGTGCCGCCCATCGTGGTGTGGCACCCGGGGCATTCGCCGCAGCCGGTGCCGTACGCGCACTGGAGGGCTGCGGCGAAGGCCCGGGCGGCGACCGAGCGGCCGGAACCGGGCGGCCCGGTGAAGATCCAGGCGTGCGTCATCCCGCTGGACGGGTCCAGCACGCCGGGCTCGGTGTCACCGGCCTCGGGAGCGGCCTCGGGAGCGGCCTCGCTGGACGGGCCGACGGCGACCAGCGCGGGCGCACGGTCGACGGCACCGGCGGCCAGCACGGCCGCCGCCGCGCCGGCGGCCCGGCGCAGTTCGGCAACGGCCTCGGCCTGGCCGACCAGGTCGGCGAAGACGTCCGGCATCAGGTCTTGTGCTCCATCGTCACCAGCTCCGCGTCGGATAACTCCGGCTGCACCGAGGTGTCTGGGCCCTGCGCGGGCCGGGGGTGCACGATGCCGCCCGGCTTGCCGAGCATCTCCTGCACGCGCCGGACCACCAGCTGAGTGATCTCGTCGGCCGGCCGGGACGCGTCGAGCACCAGGTAGCGCTTCGGGTCGGCGGCGGCGAGGTCCAGGAATGCGTAACGGACGCGCTCGTGGAAGGCGATCGACTCCGCCTCGAGCCGGTCGGTGCCCGCGTTGCGCGAGGCCACCCGGGACAGGCCGGTCTGCGGCTCGACGTCGAGCAGCACCACCAGGTCCGGCTTGAGGCCCCCGGTGGCCCAGGAGGAGAGCCAGGAGACCTCGTCGACCGGAAGCGTCCGCCCGGCGCCCTGGTACGCGAGCGACGAGTCGACGTACCGGTCACTGATCACCACACCGCCACGGACCAGCGCGGGCCGGACCACGGCGGCCACGTGGTGCGCCCGGTCGGCGGCATAGAGCAGCGCCTCGGCGCGCGGAGAGGGCGCCTCGTCGCCGGAGGTGTCCAGCACCAGCGACCGGATCCGCTGACCGACGGCCGTGGCCCCGGGCTCGCGGGTGACCAGGACGTCGCGCCCCTGGCCGCGTAGGCGCTCGGCGAGCGCGGCGAGCTGGGTGGACTTCCCGGCGCCCTCGCCGCCCTCGAACACCACGAAGAGCCCGGCGGAGACGAACGGCTCGGAGGGCATCAGTGGGCGACCCCGGATCGAGCCCCACAGGTCGGCGAGGACGGGGACGCCCTTCTTGTCGTCCATCTGGCCGAACGCGCTGATCCCGGCGAAGATGCCGGCGGCACCGGCGGCGAGCAGCAGCAGGCGGGTGGAGGAGACGGAGATGCCGAGGTCGGCGATGGTCAGTTTGCGGGAGCCGCCGACGCCGACCAGCACGCTGCTCAGCCCGATGGCCAGGATCAGTACCAGCCGGGTGCCGATCTGCACCACCGCGAAGACCCGGCCGCGTACCTCGTCGGCCACCTCGCCGCCCAGCAGCGTGGTGCCGGCCAGGAAGGCCATCCCGGCGCCGGCGCCGACCAGGACCGCGCCGACGATCGCCATGGACAGGTGGATGGCGAAGGCGAGGGTCATCACGGCGGCGCTGGCCAGCACGATGCTCATGCCGAACCACCGGCGCCGGGACATGTCCTTGACGATCATCGGACCGAGACCGATGCCGAGGGCCAGACCGGCGAACATGGCGCCGAAGAGCAGTGAGAACGCGGCGTCGCCGGCGCCGAGCGAGTTGGCGAAGAACTTGGCCGTGCCGACCACGATGCCGCCACCGGCGAACGCGCCGAAGATGCCCAGCACCAGGCCACGCACCAGCGGGGTCTTGCCGATGTACTTCCAACCCTCGGAGAACTGCCGGAACATGCTCTGCTCGGCACGCTCGACCTCACCACGTTGCGCCTCGCTGATCTCCTTGATCCCGAATGCCACCACCAGTGCGGTGGCGAGCCGGGACAGGGAGTTGATCCAGAGCGCGAGCTGGGCCGGCTCAGCCCAGGAGGGCAGGTCGCCGCCGACGGCGCCACGGACGCCCCGGTCGAGCACGGCCAGGCCGACGGCGGCGGCGATCGGGGTGAGGCCGTACGTGGTGATCAGGGTGAGCTGGTTGGCCGCCTCCAGCCGGGCCCGCGGGATGAGGTTGGGGACCGCGGCCTCCTTGGCCGGGATCCAGAGCAGGGTGATCGACTCGATCAGGAAGGTGGCGATCAGCGCCCAGCCGACCACCAGGCCGCCCGCAGCGCCGCTGAGGGCGTAGAGCGGGATGGACGCGAAGAGCACGAAGCGCAGCAGGTCACAGATGACCATCGTCCAGCGTCTGTCGAACCGGTCGGCGAAGACGCCGGCCACCGGGCCGAGCACCAGCGCGGGGAGCAGGCGGATGGCGGTGACCCCGCCGAACGCGGCGCCCTTTGCAGTGTTGCCCTGCACCTGGGAGGCGGCGAAGAGAGCGGTGGCCAGCAGACCGAGCCAGTCGCCGAAGGAGGCCGCGCCGAGCACGATCCAGAGCCGTCGGAACGGCCTGATCCGCAGAACCGAGCGGATCGCGGCGTAGCCGGACGGATCGACCTGACCGGAGCTGGACTGGTTGGCGGCGCTGCCCGACTGGTCACCCGCGCGCGACACGCCGGGCGACTCGCCGCTGTTCTGGCTTTCGATGGCCGTACCTCCACGTGCCGGCCCATCGCTGGGCACCCCGGTGGAACACTCTAGACCCGGTGGGCCGCCCCACCGGCGACATTCTCCTGCTCGCTGAGCCTAGGCCGCCGAAGGCGTCGACCGCAGCCCAGGACGTATGCGAGGGTGTTTCGCATTCATCGTCGGACAGTTAGCGTGCACACGTGGCCATCGAAAGCGACAAACTGCGCGAGCGCCTGGACCGGGCGACCGCCCATCTCGACCCCCCGTACGCCGTGGTGGATCTCACCGCCTTCGACAGCAACGCGGCGGCCCTGGCCGACCGCGCCGCCGGCAAGCCGATCCGGCTGGCCAGCAAGTCGGTGCGCAGCCGGGACCTGATCGACCGGGCACTCGCCCGAGAAGGTTGGCGGGGTGTCATGGCGTTCACCCTGCCCGAGGCGATCTGGCTGGTCCGGGCCGGCCTCAGCGACGACGTGCTGGTGGCGTACCCGAGCGCCGACCGGGCGGCGCTCGCCGAGCTGGCCGCCGACCCGACGCTCGCCGCCGCGATCACACTGATGATCGACGGCACCGGCCAGCTCGACTTCGTCGACGCCGTCCGCCCGCCCGGGGAACGCGCCGAACTGCGCCTCTGCCTGGACCTGGACGCCTCCTGGCGACCGCTGCGCGGGGTGCACGTCGGCGTCCGCCGCTCACCGGTGCACAGCGCCCGAGCGGCCGGCGCGCTCGCCGCCACCATCGCTGGCCGCGCCGGCTTCCGGCTGGTCGGGCTCATGTCGTACGAGGCGCAGATCGCCGGCCTGGGCGACGCGCCGCCGGGGCGGGCGCTGCTGGCCGGCGCGATCAGGCTGGCCCAGCGAGGCTCCTACCGCGAGCTGCTGGCCCGCCGTGGCGCGGCGGTGGCGGCGGTACGCGAGCACGCCGACCTGGAGTTCGTCAACGGCGGCGGCACCGGCAGCGTGGCGGCGACCAGCGCCGATCCCGCGGTCACCGAGGTCACTGCGGGATCGGGCCTGTACGGGCCGACGCTGTTCGACGCGTACCGCGCCTGGCGGCCCACCCCGGCGGCGTTCTTCGCCTGCGCAGTGGTCCGCCGACCGACGCCGGAGCTGGCGACGGTGCTCGGCGGGGGCTGGATCGCCTCCGGCCAGGCCGCCGACAGCCGGCTGCCCCGACCGTGGCTGCCGGCCGGCCTGAAGCTCGTCGGCACCGAGGGTGCCGGCGAGGTGCAGACGCCGCTCTCCGGCGCGGCGGCGGCCACCCTGCGCGTCGGCGACCGGGTGTGGTTCCGGCACGCCAAGGCCGGTGAGCTGTGCGAACGGGTCAACGAGCTGCACCTGGTCGAGGGGGACGCGATCGTCGCGACCGTGCCCACCTACCGGGGCGAGGGCCACGCGTTCCTCTAAAGGCGGGCCCGCCCAGCCGGCCACCGCCAGGTCAGGCGGGCTGGGCGGCCTCGGTGGCCCCGGCGGCCCCGGCGGACTGCTCGCTGTCGCATCCGTCGACCTGCCGATGCAGGTACTCCCGGATCAGCGCCTTCGCCTCGAGCAGGACCCGCTCGTCACCGTCGGACTTCCGCCGGAACGCGAGCTTGATCAACGCGTCGGCGGCCTCCACCGCGATCTCCAGGACGAAGCGCAGCTTCGGCACGTCGGTCAGCCCGAACCGCTCGGTGAGCACCCGCGCCAACTGGTCGGCGATGACGCCGTTGTTGTCGCGCTGCTCGTCGAGCAGGTGCAGGTCGACCACGTCGCCGAAGTGCAGGGTACGGAAGCCGGGAACGGTGCGGTGCATCGTGATGTACTCGTCGATCCCCGCGTCGACGCCGTCCCACCAGTGGGTCATCTCGTCGGAGGCGAAGCGCTCGTCGAGCCGCTGAAGGTAGGACTCCATCGTGCGCAGGGTCAACGCCTGCACGATCGCCCGCTTGTCCGGGAAGAACTGGTAGACCGACCCGATCGCCACTTCGGCGCGCTCCGCGAGCAGCGTCGTGGTCAGCCCCTCGTACCCCACCTCGTCGACGAGTTCGGCGCAGGCGTCCAACATGCGCTGTACCCGCGCGACACTTCGACCCTGCACCGGTACGCGGCGCAGCGGCCCGGTCGTGGCGGCTGGTGTGGACACTCAGCGCCACCCCCCTTCGACGGATGAACATATCTACACGTCACGAGTCCGTGACTACCGGTACAACGAGCGGACTGCAATTGCGGTATTTACCAGGGACAACGTTCCTGATATGAAGTCAGTTCATATTCATGAATGAGGAGCGCGCATGGTCGGCACCGCACCGCTCACCGCTCGCTGGTCCAACTGGGCAGGCAACCAGCGTGGCAGCGCCACCGCCATCCTGCGCCCCGGCTCGCCGGACGACGTCGCCGAAGCCGTCCGGGACGCCGCCGCCACCGGAGGCCGGATTCGCGTCGCCGGCAGCGGCCACTCGTTCACCGCCGTCGCCCTCGCCGACGACCGGCGGATGGAGTTGTCCGAGTTGGAGACCAACGTCAGCGTCGATGTCGCGCGCCGACAGGTCACCGTACCGGCGGGAATGACCCTGCACACGCTCAACGGGCTACTCGCCCGGCACGGTCTCGCGCTGCCCAACCTGGGCGACATCGACGCGCAGACCGTCGCCGGCGCCATCTCCACCGGCACCCACGGAACCGGCGCCGGCTACGGCTGCCTCTCCACCTTCGTCGAGGCTCTCACCCTGATCACCGGCACCGGCGAGGTGGTGCGCTGCTCCGCCGAGGACCACCCGGACGTCTTCGCCGCCGCCCGGGTCTCGCTCGGCGCGCTCGGCGTCCTGCTCGAGGTGACCCTGCGCTGCGTGGACGCCTTCGTCCTGCACGCCCACGAACGCCCCACCGCCCTGGCCGACGTGCTCGGCGACCTTCCCGCGCTGATCGGCCGGCACGACCACGTCGAGTTCTACTGGTTCCCGTACACGTCCCGGGTCCAGGTCAAGGCCAACGACCGGGTGCCCGCCGACGACCGGCCGCTGTCCCGCTGGCGCGGCTGGCTGGACGACGACTTCCTGTCCAACAGGGTCTTCGCCGGCGCCTGCCGCCTCGGCCGCGCCGTGCCCGCCCTGGCACCCGGCATCAGCGCCGTCTCCGCCCGCGCGCTCACCGAACGGCGATACACCGGACGCTCCGACCGGGTGTTCTGCACCCCGCGCCGGGTCCGCTTCGTCGAGATGGAGTACGGCCTCCCCCGCGAGGCGCTACCCGAGGCGCTCACCGCGCTGCGACGGATCGTGGACGGACTGCCGTTCAAGATCCTCTTCCCGGTCGAGGTGCGCTTCACCGCTGCCGACGACATCTGGCTGTCCCACGGCTACGGGCGGCACAACGCGTACGTCGCCGTGCACCAGTACGTCGGCATGCCGTACGAGCCGTACTTCCAGGCCTTCGAGAAGGTCGCCGCCGCACTGGGCGGTCGCCCGCATTGGGGCAAGCTGCACTACCGCGACGCGGCGTCACTCGCCGAGGCGTACCCCCGCTTCGCCGACTTCCAGTCGGTCCGCGACCGCCTGGACCCGAACCGCGTCTTCAGCAGCCCCCACCTGACCCACGTCCTCGGGGCCTGACGGCGCGCTGAAGCGCGAGGGCATCCAGATCCACGGCGGCGGCGCTCAGCCGCCCGACGCCACCACCTGGTCCGCGCCGGCACCCAGGGCCCGGACATAGCCGAGCACCCGCTGGTACGCCGCCCGGTAGTCGCCCCGCAGACCTGGCGGGGTGCCCGGGTCGGCAAGCGCTGCGGTCAGGTCAACCAGCCGGAGGGCCGGTACCAGGTCGGTCCAGGTTGGCAGTGCCTCCATCCGGGTCACCATCCAGCGCCCCGGGGCGGCCTCGGTAAAGGTCGCCCGGGCCATCACACCCTCGCGGTTGTCGTCGATCGGCTCCTCGTGCCGGGCCAGTTCGTTGCCCATGCCGAAGACCACCCACTTGTCCCCGAAGCGCTGGAACGGCTGCACCGCGTGGGCGTGATGGCCCAGGATGAGGTCCACGTCGGGCGAAGAGATCAGCTGCCGGGCCCAGGCCCGCTGGTCGGCGTCCGGCAGGTGCTGATACTCCGTACCCCAGTGCAGACTGAGCACGACGATGTCGGCGCCGGCGGCGCGCGCTTTGTGGGCGGCGGCGAGGATCTCGGGCGGATCGATCAGGTTGGCCAGCCACGGCTGGCCCGCGGGGCGGCTCAGCCCGTTGAAGTTCAGGCTGTACGCCAGGTGGGCGACGCGGACGTCGCCGACCTGGTAGATCCGGGGCCTGGCCGCTTCGGCCGCGCTGCGGGCGCTGCCGGTGTGCCCCAGCCCGGCGGCGTCGAGTGCGCGGATTGTCCGGGCCACCCCGTCGGCGCCCTGGTCGAGGGTGTGGTTGGAGGCGGTCGAGCAGCCGTCGAATCCGGTGGCGCGCAGCCCGTCGAGCACCTGCGGGGGCGCGTTGAACGACGGATAGCCGGCGAACGGGCCGGCGGAATCGGCCAGTGGCGTCTCGAGGTGGCACAGCGCCAGGTCCGCGCCGCGGATCGCGGGGGCGACCCCGGCGAATATCGGGGCGAAATCCATGCCGCCGGCACGGGCACCGTCCCGACGTGCCTGCTCGGTCACCGCTGGATGGATCAGAACGTCACCCGCGGCGACGAGCCGCACGGTCCGCCGGTTGGCGGGATCCCGGGTCGGCCCGGTGGACGACCCGGGGGCGACGGTCTGCGGGGAAGCGTGCGACGCGGTGGCGCCGGCCGGCGCGGGGCTGTCCGCGTCCATCGCCCTGATACCGACCGCGGCCACGGCGAGCAGGAGCACAGCCGCCGCAGCGCCGACGAGCACGCGGCGGCGCGGGACAGGGACTGCGAACATCCCCTCACGTTAGGCAGTCCACACCAGAACCCCGCCACTGAATTGGACATTTAACCCATTAGGGGCATTGCGGACTGGCGTCACTCCTCGACAGGGCTGACGGCGGCCTTCTTCGGGGCGGCCTTCTTCGCCGGAGCCCTCTTCGCCGCCTTGGCGGTCGTCGCCTTGGCCGTCGTCGCCTTGGCCGTCGTCGCCTTGGCCGTCGTCGTCTTCTTCGCGGCCGTGGACTTGCTGGCGGCAGCCGTCTTCTTGGTGGCCGTGGCCTTCTTCGCGGGCGCCTTCTTCGCGGGCGCCTTCTTGCGCGGCGCCGGACCCTTGGCCCGCTTGTCGGCCAGCATCTCGGAGGCTTCCTCGAGGCTCAACGCCTCCGGGGTCTGCCCGCGCCGCAGGGATGCGTTGACCTCGCCGTCGGTGACGTACGGGCCGAAACGCCCGTCCTTGATCACCAGCGGCTTCTCGGTCAGCGGGTCGACGCCCATCTCGCGCAGGGGCGGCGCGGCGGCCCGCCGGCCACGGGTCTTCGGGGCGGCCAGCAGCGTCAGCGCCTCGTCCAGGGTGACCGTGAACATCTGCTCTTCGGACTCCAGCGAGCGGAACTCCTCGCCGCGCTTCACGTACGGGCCGTAGCGACCGTTGTTGGCGAACACCTCGACGCCGTCGGGCGCGACGCCCACCAGCCGGGGCAGGCTCAGCAGCCGCAGCGCCTCCTCCAGGGAGAGCGAGTCCGGCGTCTGCGAGCGCAGCAGCGAGGACTTGCGCTCGCCGCTGGAGACGTACGGGCCGAAGCGGCCGGACTTGAGCACGATCGGCTCGCCGGTGGCCGGGTCGTCGCCGAGCTTGCGCTCGCCGCTGCCGCCGAGGAAGAGCTCGTGCACCTTCTCCGGGGTCAGCTCGTCCGGGGCGAGGCCCTCGGGGATCGGCGCCCGGTCGCCCTGGGGGCCGCTCTCCTCGCCGTCACCCGTGGCGGCCGGCGCCGGCTGCTCACCGCCGGGCAGCTCACGCTGGAGGTACGGCCCGTACCGGCCGACCCGGACGACTACCTCGCGGCCGTCCTCGTCGGTGAAGAGCGGGATCGAGTTGACGCTGCGCGCGTCGATCTCACTGAGATTCTCGGTGACCAGCTTCTTCAACCCGCCGGAGCGGGCGATGTCCTGGTCGCCGGCACCGTTGGAGCTGCCGAAGTAGAACGCCGTGAGGAAGTCGACAGCGGCGTGGTCACCGCCGGCGATCTCGTCCAGCTCGTTCTCCATGCTGGCGGTGAAGTCGTAGTCGATGAGGCGGGGATAGTGCCGTTCCATCAGCCCGATCACCGCGAAGGCCAGGAACGTGGGGATCATCGCCTGGCCGCGCTTGGTGACGTACCCCCGGTCCTGGATCGTCTGCATGATCGACGCGTAGGTCGACGGGCGGCCGATGCCCAACTCCTCGAGGGCCTTGACCAGCGACGCCTCGGTGTAGCGCGACGGCGGCTGGGTGTGGTGGCCCTGCGCGGCCAGCTCGTCGGCAGTCAGCGGCTGGTCCTTGACCAGGGTCGGCAGCCGACGCTCGGCGTCCTCGGCCTCGGCGTTCTCGTCGTCGCTGGACTCGACGTACGCGCGCAGGAAGCCCGGGTCGGTGATGGTCTTGCCGGTCGCGCCGAAGTCGGCCTCCTCCTGCGAGGTGGAGACCGCCCGGATGCGCACCGACACGCTGGAACCGACCGCGTCGGTCATCTGCGAGGCGATGGTGCGCCGCCAGATCAGCTCGTAGAGCTTGAACTCCTCGGCGGACAGCTCCTTGGCCACCTCGCCCGGGGTACGGAAGTTCTCCCCCGCCGGGCGGATCGCCTCGTGTGCCTCCTGCGCGTTCTTCACCTTGCCGGTGTAGCGGCGCGGCTCCGGCGGAACGCTGCGCTCGCCGTACAGCTCGACGATCTGCCGGCGGGCCGCCGAGATGGCGGTCTCCGACAGGTTCACCGAGTCGGTACGCATATAGGTGATGTAGCCGTTCTCGTAGAGCCGCTGCGCGGTACGCATCGTCTGCTGCGAGGACAGGCGCAGCTTGCGGGCCGCCTCCTGCTGGAGCGTCGAGGTGATGAACGGCGCGTACGGGCGGCGGCGGTAGGGCTTCTCCTCGACGCGGGTGACGGTGAACGGCCGCCCCTCAAGGCGGGCCGCGAGCCCTCGGGCGCCGCCCTCGTCGAGGTGGACGACCCCCGCGCCGGCCCGGACCCGACCGGTGGTGGGCTCGAAGTCCTTGCCCGTGGCGATCCGGTCGCCGTTCAACGCGATCAGGGTGGCGTTGAAGGCCCGGGGCCCCTCACCGGCGTTCGCCACGGCGAGGGTGGCCAGGATGTCCCAGTATTCAGCGGTGCGGAAGGCCATCCGCTGCCGCTCCCGCTCGACCACGATCCGGGTCGCCACGGACTGCACCCGGCCGGCCGAGAGCTTCGGCATGACCTTCTTCCACAGCACCGGGGAGACCTCGTAGCCGTAGAGGCGGTCGAGGATGCGTCGGGCCTCCTGGGCGTCCACCAGGTCGCGGTCGATCTCGCGGGGGTTGGCCACGGCGGCCTGGATCGCCGGCTTGGTGATCTCGTGGAAGACCATCCGCTTGACCGGCACCTTGGGCTTGAGGGTCTCGACCAGGTGCCAGGCGATCGCCTCGCCCTCGCGGTCCTCATCCGTGGCCAGGAAGATCTCGTCGACCTCCTTGGCGAGCTTCACCAGCTTGCTGATCTGCTGCCGGCGGTCGGCCGAGACGACGTAGAGGGCGTGGAAGCCGTTGTCCACGTCCACCCCGAGGCGGGCCCACGACTCGCCCTTGTACTTGGCCGGTACGTCGGCGGCGTTGCGCGGCAGGTCGCGGACGTGACCGAAGCTGGCCTCCACGACGTACCCCGGGCCGAGGTAGCCCGAGATCGTCTTGGCCTTCGCCGGTGACTCGACGATGACCAGACGGGTGGTTCCAGCTTTGCTCGGCACGTCTCTCCCCGACCTCACTCCTGCTCGTGGCCCGCCGGCGCCTACGACAGCGACCGCTCTCGACCCCGCCGTGGCACCGGCGGTCCGGATGTCCAACGTAACGCGCCGTCCGCGTTTCGGGTTTCGCGGGCGGCAATCCGCTGCGGCGCGGCGGTCGGCTTCCGCCCGCCGTGCTCGGCACTGCCGGACGGCGCCACCGTACACCGTGGGTAGGGCTCGAAGCGGGTCACTGTGACGATGGCGGACCCCCAACCGGCCCGTCCAAGCCCAGCTGTCCAACACCAGACACCCCACCCCCGCCACCCCCGCCCCACCCCTACCCGCGTCGATCATGGGGGTGTGGTGGGCGTCCACCACCACAACTTCATGATCGACGCCAACGAGCGGCGGGGCCATGGTCAGGGCCACGCGTGGTGGGGTGCCGCCGTCGGCGGTCCGCCGACCAGTTCGGCGAGCCGCGCCAGGCGGCGTCGACCGGTGATCCGGAACGCCGGGCCGCCCTCGTCGGGGCCGAGCAGCGTGCCGGCCAGGCCGGCGGCGGTGAGCGCAGCGCCGACCGCGTCCCACGACTCCTGGTCGTCCTCCGCGCCGAGCCCCAACAGGAAGCCGCTGGGCGGCTCCGGCGTCCCGGCGGCGGCGACCCACAGCCGCAGCCGTCGGCCGGTCAGGTGGAAGGCCGCCGGAGGACGCTTCGCCGGACCGTTCAGCCAGGCGACCGCGAGCGGCTTCAACAGCCGGGTGTACGACGTCCGCACGGCGTGTCGCTGGTCCTCGGTCGGCGCCCAGCTCGCGGCCAGCCCGCGCAGCGCCAGCTCGGCGACGAGCACGTGCACCCGCCAGGCGGCGTCCACCCGCACCGCGAGACGGGCGGTGCCGCCCATCCGGACGACCTCGCCGGGCCCGGCGAGCAGCCCGGCCAGATCGGCGACCACCGGTTCGGCGGCATCCGCGCCGAAGAAGACCAGTTGCCGCCCGGCGTCGTCGGCCCGGGGTTGCGGTGGGTGGTTCGACTCCGACCGGTCAGGGCCGCCGCGCCGCAGGCTGGGGCCGGTCCGCGCCGGGCCGGTGTCCGACGGATCGGCGCGCGACGGATCGGGCTCAGGTACGGGGAACAGCGCCGGCAGCGACTGCGCGGCCGGCGTGTCACCGAGCCCGTTCAGCGACACTCCGGCACCTCGTCGAAGGCCTTCTTCAGCTCCTCGGAGTTGAGCTTGCTGGTGTCCAGCGCGCTGGCGTCGTACTCCTTGTTCAGGGTGTCGACGGCGGCCCGCACGCCGTCGTAGAAGGCGATGGGCTCGCCGGTGCCCAACCCCTCGATGGTGTCCCGGGCCCGGCCGTAGGCGTTCCGCATCTTCTCCAGCGACCCACGGAAACCGGCGGAGATGGCCTCGCCGTTGTCGGTCTCCGGGATACCGGCCTGCTCGACCTTGCGACGCGCGGTCTCGCTGGCCTGTTCCGCGCCACCGAAGAGCCGCACCAGGTTCTCCTTGGCCTGCGCCGGAGTGGTCTGCGCCGTCATCTGCTGGTCGGTGCTGCTGGTCAACTTGCTGATCTCGGAGCGCCACGGGGTGAGCGCACCGCAGACCGAGGCCGCCCAGGCCCGGGGGCTGGGCCCACCACCGCAGTCGGCGAGGACGACGACGAGCGTGGCCAGGACAACCGTGAGCTTTCCGGCGGCAGACGCCCGGCACGTACGCATGCGTTGCAGCGTACGACTTTCGGCCAGGTGTGGCACCGGTCCGGACGGCCGGGGTCCCCGCCCGACGGGTGCGTCGAGCGGGGACCCCGGTGCCGCTGGTGTCAGGCGTTGACCGTCTCCGGCCGGTGGTCGGCGCTCCCCGCGCCGGTGTCGGAGTCGTCCATCGCGATGCCCTTGCGCTTGCTGAAGACCACCGAGGCCACGATGATCAGCGTCGCGACCAGCGCGATGCCCACCCGCAGGCCGACGTTGCGGTCGTCGCCGACGCTGTACGCCACCACAGCGGGCGCGATCAGCAGCGAGACCAGGTTCATCACCTTGATGAGCGGGTTGATCGCCGGGCCGGCGGTGTCCTTGAACGGGTCACCGACGGTGTCACCGATGACCGTGGCGGAGTGCGCCTCGGAGCCCTTGCCGCCGTACGCGCCGTCCTCGACGAGCTTCTTGGCGTTGTCCCAGGCACCGCCGGAGTTGGCCAGGAAGACCGCCATCAGCGTGCCCGCGCCGATCGCGCCGGCCAGGTAGGAGGCCAGCGCGCCCGGGCCGAGGCCGAAGCCGACCGCGATCGGTGCCAGGATGGCGAGCAGGCCGGGGGTCATCAGCTCGCGCTGCGCGTCCCGGGTGCAGATGTCGACGACCTTGCCGTACTCGGGGCGCTGGGTGCGGTCCATGATGCCGGGCAGCTCACGGAACTGCCGGCGAACCTCCATCACGACCGCGCCCGCCGAGCGGGACACCGCGTTGATGGCCAGCCCGGAGAAGAGGAAGACGACCGCCGCACCGATGATCAACCCGACCAGGTTGCGCGGGTTGGCCACGTTCAGCGAGTTGAGGATCTCGGTCCCGACGTCGCCCACACCGGCGTCCGCGTACGCGGTGCGCAGAGTGTCCGTGTACGAGCCGAACAGCGCGGTCGCCGCCAGCACCGCCGTGGCGATCGCGATGCCCTTGGTGATCGCCTTGGTGGTGTTGCCGACCGCGTCCAGCTCGGTGAGCGTCCTCGCGCCGTGCTCGTCGATGTCACCGGACATCTCCGCCACGCCCTGGGCGTTGTCGGAGATCGGCCCGAAGGTGTCCATGGCGACGATGACGCCGACGGTGGTGAGCAGGCCGGTGCCGGCCAGTGCCACCGCGAACAGCGACAGCGTGATCGAGCTGCCGCCGAGCAGGAACGCCCCGAAGACGCCGGCGCCGATCAGCAGCGCCGAGTAGACCGCCGACTCCAGGCCGATGCTGATGCCGGCGAGGATCACCGTGGCGGCGCCGGTCTGGGAGCTCTTGCCGATGTCCTGCACCGGCCGGCGGTTGGTCTCGGTGAAGTACCCGGTCAGCGCCTGGATCGCCGCGGCCAGCACGATGCCGATCACCACCGCGCCGATGGCCACCAGTCGCGGGTTGCGGTCGACGTCGGTGAGGCCACCCTCCAACTCGGCGAAGGTCGCCGGCAGGTACGCGTAGGCGGCGATCGCCACCAGCACCGCGGAGATCACGGCGGAGATGTAGAACGCCCGGTTGATCGCGGTGAGGCCGTTGCGGTCGGAAGCGCGCAGCCGGGTGATGAAGACGCCGACGATGGCGACCAGCACGCCGATGGTGGAGATGATCAGCGGGAAGACCAGACCGTCCTCGCCGAAGGCGGCCCGCCCGAGGATCAGCGCGGCCACCAGCGTCACCGCGTACGACTCGAACAGGTCGGCGGCCATGCCGGCGCAGTCACCGACGTTGTCGCCCACGTTGTCGGCGATGGTGGCGGCGTTGCGCGGGTCGTCCTCGGGGATGCCCTGCTCGACCTTGCCGACCAGGTCGGCGCCGACGTCGGCGGCCTTGGTGAAGATGCCGCCGCCGACCCGCATGAACATCGCCAGCAGGGCGGCGCCGAAGCCGAAGCCCTCCAGCACCGTCGGCGCGTCGCCCCGGTAGACCAGGACGACGAGCGCGGCGCCGAAGAGACCGAGGCCGACGGTGAGGAAGCCGACCACGCCGCCGGTCCGGAAGGCGATTTTCATGGCCGCCTCGCGGCCACCCTGTCGCTCCCGGGCGGCGGCGGCCACGCGCAGGTTGGCGCGGGTCGCCAGCCACATGCCGGCGCCACCGATGGACGCGCTGAACACGGCGCCCACCACGAAGAAGAGCGAGCGGCCGAGCTTCACGGCCATCTCGCTGCCGTCGGTGTCGTGCACCGGCAGCAGGAAGAGCAGCACCACGGCGACGACGACGAAGATCGCCAAGGTGCGGAACTGGCGGAGCAGGTAGGCCGAGGCGCCCTCCTGGACCGCCCCCGAGATCTCCTGCATGTTTGTGGTGCCCTTGCCGGCTGCCAGCACCGTCTTCGTCAGCGCGGCCGCGAAGACGAGCGCCACCAACGCGACGACCGCGGCGATGACGACGTACGTGACATTGCTTCCGGTAAGGGAAAGCCCGCCGCCATCGACGGCCAAGGTCTCGGACATCTGTGTCCTCCTGTTACCGAACACTCGCGTCGACGGGTGGAGACGCACCGGTCGACGCCTGGATGCGGACTCGCAAGCGCGCGCCAACCCACCCCAGCGGACCAGCGATAACCACCCATACCCGCTGGCTGCGGGTTGGATCACTTGCTGACAACCCGGGTACTGTAGCCCTCCACAGTGTTCGAGGTCACACGGAGGGGGCACCGTGTCTCGATGATCTTCGTCGCTGTGTTATGAAACGAAATCTGATATAGGGCCCGATCCATGACGACAAGGCCGCATCCCCGTGGGGACGCGGCCTTGTCAGCAGTTGTTCTGGGATCAGCGCCCGACGGGCCACACCATCCGCACCTCGGTGCCGATGCCCTCGTCGACCGGGCGCACCTGTAGGTCCTCGACGAAGCCCGCGAGCAGGGCGAACCCGACGCCTGTGGTCAGCGCCTCGTCGGTCAGCGCCTCGTCGGCCAGCTCGTCCGGCGGCAGCGCCGCCAGCCCGATACCGGCCTCGATCGGCGCCCGGTCCACGACCCGCACCGCGTAGGTGCCGCCGTCGGACATCTCCACCAACACCGGATCGGCCAGGCCGTACTGCCGGTGCAGGGCGACCGCCCGGGTGCACGCCTCACCGATGGCCAGGCGCACCTCGTCCAGCAGGTCCTCACGGACACCGGCCCGCCGGGCGACGGCCACGCCGACCAGTCGGGCGGTGCGCACGTGCACCGGCGCCGGAGAGAAGGAGAGCCGGACCGTCGCCATCACGCGTTGGCGCCGCTCGAGCCCGCACCGACCGCTGCCTCGACCGTGGCGTGCAGCGGGAACACCTGGTCCAGCGCCGTGATCCGGAAGATCTTGAGCAGCGGCTCCTTGTCACAGACCAGGGCGAACGAACCGCCGGCCGCCCGCAGCCGCTTGTGCGCGCCCACCAGCACGCCCAGCCCGGTCGAGTCGAGGAAGTCCACCCGCCCGAGGTCCACGACCACGTGCCGGGCACCGCCGTCGATCAGCTCGAGGAGACGTTCGCGGAGCCGGGGCGCGGTGTAGACGTCCACCTCACCGCCGACCTCGAGCACCGTGTGCTCGCCCACGGTGCGCGTCGCCAGCGACAGCTCCATCGGTCCTCCTCGCCAGAGCCGTAAACTCTCCTGGGCATCTAACCACTACCGCCGGGACACCCTGCGGTCACCGGCGGAGGCTTCCCCTTACCCCCGGGCCCGACTTTTCATCTCCGAACACCAGTGCGAGAGTGCAGGACGTGACTTCCGACGGCGTCAGCTCCGCGCGCGTACCTGCGCGTGTCGACCTGGAGCCGTCGGCGCGAACCGTCCCCCTGGGCTCCCCGCCCGTGGACCTGCTGCGCCGGCTGCGCGCCCGGGGCGCCGGCGACCCGGTCACCCACGTCGAGCGGGTGCCGGCCCGCGTCGGGGTGCCCGCCCCCTGGCCGGACTGGGCACAGCCGGAACTACGGGCGGCGTTCGCCCGCCGCGGCGTGGTCGCGCCCTGGCAGCACCAGGCCGAGGCGGCCACCCTGGTGTACGGGGGCGGCCACGTGATCGTCGCCACCGGCACCGCGTCCGGTAAGTCTCTGGCGTACCAACTCCCGGCGCTGGCCACCCTGCTCGCCGACCCCCGGGCGACCGTGCTCTACCTGGCGCCGACCAAGGCCCTCGCCGCCGACCAGTTGCGGGCCGTCGTGGGCCTGGAGCTGGAGGGAGTACGCCCCGCCTGCTACGACGGGGACACACCGCGCGCCGAACGGGAGTGGATCCGCCGGCACTCCCGCTTCGTGCTGACCAACCCGGACATGCTGCACCACGGCATCCTGCCCGGCCACGCCCAGTGGTCCGGTTTCCTGCGCCGCCTGGCGTACGTGGTGATCGACGAGTGTCACACCTACCGAGGCGTGTTCGGCTCGCACGTGGCGCACGTGCTGCGCAGGTTGCGGCGGCAGTGTGCCCGCTTCGGGGCCGGTCCAGTGTTCGTCCTCGCCTCGGCCACCTCAGGTGACCCTGCGACCGCCGCCGGCCGGCTCACCGGCCTGCCGGTGACCGCGGTCACCGAGGACACCTCACCGCGCGGCGGGGTGACCTTCGCACTCTGGGAGCCGCCGCTGCTCCCACCCGACTCATCAGCGCCCGCGGTGCCCACGCAGGCGGCCGGCGACCACGACGCCATGACCGACCTCGTCCAGGTCCGCCGGTCGGCGCTGCGGGAGACGGCGGACCTGCTCGCCGACACGGTCGCCGAGGGCGTACGCACACTCGCGTTCGTCCGTTCCCGCAAGGGCGCCGAGGTGGTGGCGGCCAACGCGCGCCGGGCACTCGACGACGCCGTGCCCGGGCTCGGCGACCGGGTGGCCGCCTACCGGGGCGGCTACCTGCGCGAGGAGCGGCGCGAGCTGGAACGCGCGCTGCTGCACGGCGACCTGCTGGGCCTGGCCTCCACCAACGCGCTGGAGCTGGGCGTGGACCTGGTGGGGCTGGACGCGGTGCTGATTTGCGGCTATCCGGGCACCCGGGCGTCGCTGTGGCAGCAGGCGGGCCGCGCCGGGCGCTCCGGCCAGGAAGCCCTCGCGGTGCTGGTGGCCCGCGACGACCCACTGGACACCTACCTGGTCCACCACCCGGAGGCGATCTTCGGTGCGCCCGTCGAGGCGACGGTGCTCGACCCGGCCAACCCGTACGTGCTGGCCCCGCAGCTGGCCTGCGCCGCCGCCGAGGCACCGCTCACCCCGGCCGACCTGGCGCTCTTCGGCGACGGGACGAAGGAGGCCATCGACCAGTTGGTCGAGGCCGGTGCGCTGCGGCAGCGGCCCACCGGCTGGTACTGGCGGCACCGCGAGCGCCCCGAGGTGGACCTGCGCGGCGAGGGTGGCGCCCCGGTCTGCGTGGTGGAGGCGGCCACCGGCCGGCTGCTCGGCACGGTCGACGGCAGCTCGTCCCATTTCCTGCTCCACCCCGGCGCGGTCTACCTGCACCAGGGCGTCTCGTACGTGGTCGACGACCTGGATCTCGCCGACGGCTGCGCGCTGGTGCACGTCGAGGAGCCGGACTGGTCCACCCACGCCCGGGACGTCACGGACCTGTCCGTGGTGTCGGTGCGCTCCTACGTCGACGCCGGCCCGGTCGGGATGTTCCTCGGCGAGGTGGACGTCACCAGCCAGGTGGTGTCGTACCAGCGGCGCAGGATCGCCACCGGCGAGGTGATCGACACCCGGCCACTGGACCTGCCCATCCGGGAGCTGCGCACGGTGGCGGTGTGGTTCACGCTGTCCGAGCGGTCGATGGCGTCCGCCGGGGTGCAGACGGCCGACGTGCCGGGTGCGCTGCACGCCGCCGAGCACGCCGCGATCGGCCTGCTTCCACTGATGGCGACGTGCGACCGGTGGGACATCGGCGGCCTCTCCACCGCCCTGCACCCGGACACCGAGGCACCGACGGTCTTCGTCTACGACGGGCACCCGGGCGGCGCGGGCTTCGCG
This sequence comes from Micromonospora sp. DT4, assembly GCF_049841675.1. Taxonomy (NCBI): domain Bacteria; kingdom Bacillati; phylum Actinomycetota; class Actinomycetes; order Micromonosporales; family Micromonosporaceae; genus Micromonospora; species Micromonospora sp. DT4. The sequence continues at coordinate 12,444 of NZ_JBNCKT010000039.1, read as the reverse complement.
GAGCGGGCCTACGGGACGGCGTCGGCATGGCTGCGGGCCACCCGGGACGCGATCGCCGAGTGCGGCTGCGAGACCGGCTGCCCGTCCTGCGTGCAGTCACCGAAGTGCGGCAACGGCAACAACCCGCTCTCCAAGCCGGACGCGATCCGGGTCCTCGACGTGGTGCTGGAGAATCTGCCCGCCTGAGGCACCTTGCATGAACCCCGCCCGCACTGGGCACAATGATGTGGGAGCGCTTCCATCGATGCTTGTGTTGTAGTAGTTCGCCCCCGTGCCCGAGGAGAAGCCGTGGCCGACACGATCGCCGAGACCGTCGACCTGCTCTACACCATCGACCAGGAACACCTCACCCTCGACCAGCAGATCGCGCTCGGGTCCGCGCTGGCCGCGCTGGCCCAGGCAGAGCGGCTGGAGCAGATCAACGAGCGGCCGCGCGGCATCCACCAGGTGCTCAACACTTGGTCGTTGCGCTCGACGGTGGACGGCCGCTAAGGCCGTGCGTGACCGGTCCGGCCGGGCGGACCGGTCAGCTCAGCTGATCAGGGTGGACTGGGCTGGTTGAGCGCCTCGGGTGAGCTGGTCGGGACGGGCCGGTGAGCATGGGTCAGCCGCAGTGGCACGGGCAGAACGGGATGGCCGGTGGGTTTGTCGGTCGGGGCACGGGCCCACGCTGGTTGCCTGGCTGTGCGAGACTCCGGCGCGACACCCCCTGAGGAGATCAGATGCAGCTCGACAACTTGCAGACCCTGCAGCAGTTCCACATCCGCCAGCGACTGCGGATGATGGTCAACCAGTACGAGGTCCGGGCGGTCGCACCGGACGGCAGCGAAGGCGAGCTGCTGGCGTTCGCGCAGCAGAAGCGGCTCGCTTTCAAGGAGCAGGTGACGATCTACACCGATGACTCCAAGCAGCAGCCCCTGCTCGGCTTCAAGGCCCGCCAGCGCCTCGACCTCGGTGCCACGTACGACGTCACCGACGCGGCCGGCAACCCGATCGGCCTGTTCCGCAAGGACTTCGCCCAGTCCCTGCTCCGCTCCACCTGGCACGTCGAGCAGGCCGGCCTGCCGCAGGTGACGGGTCAGGAGCGCAGCCTGCCGGTGGCACTGCTGCGCCGGTTCGTCGACTCGCTGTCCTGGCTGCCGTACCACTTCGACTTCACCGCCGGCGGCCAGCCCGTCTTCTCGGTGGTCAAGAAGTGGGGCCTGCGCGACAAGTACGTGGTCGAGGTGCAGAACCCGCAGATCGACCGCCGCCTCGTCATCGCCATGGCCGTCGCTCTCGACGCGCTCCAGGCTCGCTGACACACCCCGGCTGGCATTTCGCCAACCGCCTTCGGCTCCGCTGGCCGGGGCAGCGGCCCACGGCCCCGCCCCGGCCCGCAGGCTGCCGCCCGGTTCGATCCGGCACCCTTCGGTCAACTTGGCTGCCCCGCTCACCCTGACTGCCCCGCTCAGCCTGGACGCACCGCTCAGCCTGCCTGCCTGCCCCGGTCAACCTGACTGCCCCGGTCAACGTGGCTGCCCCGCTCAGCGTGACTGCCCCGGTCAACCTGACTGCCTCGGTCAACGTGGCTGCCCCGGTCGACGTGGACGCACCGCTCAACGTGGCTGATCCGGTCGACCTGGACGCGCCGCTCGGCCCGGCCGCGCCCTGCCCTTCAGCCGCGCACCGGGCCGGCGCGGGCCGTCGATGTGGCGACCCGGTTCAGACCCGGCATCGGCGTGAACGCCACCTCGACGGTCACCAGCACGTCGAGTCCGTCAACGACACAGTCGATCATTCGACCCGCGTCGCGCTGGGCGATGTCCGACGCGGACGCGCACGCCACCGCGTCACCGTCGAGCGCTCGGGCAGCCCCGGCCAGCGCGCCGAGATCCGCGGCCACCGCCGCCCGCTGGGTCGCCATTCCGGCAGCCGCGACGGCGGCGCCGAATGTCCCTACCAGCACGAACACGAGCCCCAAGGCGAGCAGCAGAACGGTCGCGCCGCCCCGCTCCGCGTCTGCTCGGCCGTCGTCGCGTCGCTCGACGTCCAGGCTGCGGCCGCGACTCTGGCCGTGGCCGCGGCCGCGGCTTTGACCGTTGTCGCGGCTTTGACCGTTGTCGCGGCTTTGACCGTTGTCGGGCGACCGGACGTCCGGATGGGGCATCACCGATTCGCCCCGTCAGCGCCGGGTTCCACGGCTGCGACGGCGGTGGCGACCACGGTGATCCGTGGTAGCCGGCCGCCCAGCGCGCGGACGGGTGCACGGACCGTGGCCTGCACCCGATCTCCGTCGATCGACACCGTCACCTCTGCCCCCGGCGGCGCGGCCCGTTGCCCGTCCTCGCTGCCGGCGCCTCGGGCGGCAGCCAACGCGGCTTCTCGTGCCGTGTGCAGGCAACTCGCCTGGGTGCTGACGGCGTTGGTCGCGGCCAGACCGGCGAGCAGGAGCAGGAGGAGCGCCGGCAGGCCGGCCGCCAGTTCGGCGGTGAAGGATCCCCGGTCGCCGTCGGCGATGTAGCCCCACCGGTTGCCGCCGGCGATGTAGCCCCACCGGTTGCCGCCGGCGATGTAGCCCCACCGGTCGCCGTCAGGATCCCGCCCGGGAACGTCCGCCTTCCGTGCGCGGTCGACCTGCCGGCGCCCGGTCACTTGAGCGCCCGGTCGATGACCGCGGTCAGCGCCGACTGGACGTTGCCGGAGGTCAGCACCTTCAACAGGATCCCGGCGAAGGCCACCGCGGCGAGCGTGCCGACGGCGTACTCGGCGGTGTTCATCCCGTCGTCGCCGCGCAGCCGGGCGATGAGTTTGCGCATGGGTCTTCCCTTTCTCGATGGGTCAGAGCACGTCGCCGAGGACGGCGACGATCACCGGCACCAGACCGGCGAGAATGAACGCGGGCAGGAAACAGAGCCCCAGTGGCAGCACGATGAGTACGCCCGCCCGGCGTGCCGACGCCTCGGCGGCGGTGGCCCGGTCCGCCCGCAGGTCGTCGGCGAGACGGGTCAGCGCACCGGCCAGCGCCGCGCCGCTGTTGGCCGAGCGGAACGCCGCTGCGGCCATCCGATCCGCTCCCGGCACACCGTCCAACGCCGACCACGCCTCTGTCGGGCCGCCACCGAGGAGCAGCGTGCGGCCCACCCGGGCCAGTCGAGTGGCCAGCGGGCCGTCCAACGCCTCGGCCACCGCCAGGACCGATCTGTCCACCGGAGCGCCCGCCCGCATCGCCGCTGCCAAGAGGTCAGCGGCGAGTGGCAGGTCGGCGGCCTCCCGGAGCCGCTGGTTGCGAACGGCGGGAGACTCGATCCGCCGCAGCAGCACGTCCAGCAGGACCGCGGTCGGGATCGCGCCGATCAGCCCGAACCAGCCCCCGACAACCACGGCCACGGCAAGCCCGGCCATACCTGCCGCGAGCCGGATCGCATCCGGTCGTCGGCGTTTGTCCGCCTCGCCGCCAGCGAGCAGCGCCGGGGACATCAGGCGGCCCGCCCCGGCGCACTGCCCAGCCGCTCGGCCCAGAACAGGCCGACGACCTGCAGGGCGACGGCGAGGACCGCGCAGACCCCACCGACCGTGCTGTGTAGGAGCACGGTCAAGGGATCGACCCCAATCCCGTACCCGAGCCCGATCCCGCCGACCGGCAGGGCCGCCAGCAACCAGGCCGTGGCGCGTGCGCCTGCCGCCTGTGCCGCTGCGGCGGCCAGTCCGCGGTCGGTCGCCCGGGCGTCCGCCTCGATCCGCTCGATCAGCTCCGCCAGCGGCGCGCCGGTCCGATCCGCCAGGCGCACGGCCGCCGAGGTCAGGTCGCGTAGCCGGTCGGTGCCGGCCGTTGCCTCGACGGCGGCGATCTCAAGAGTCGACGGCACGGGCAGGCCCGCCCGGAGGTCCGCCGCCAGACCACAGAGCAGGTCGAGGGCGTGCCGTCGAATCACCTCGGCCTGCCGATTCGCCCTCCAACGCAGCAGCGCCCGCGTGGCGAGCGTGCCGTAGCTGGCCACCGCCACCGCGGCCACCGGCCCGGCAGCCACAGCACCGACACCCGCCCCCACCAGACCAACCAGCAGCAACACACGACGCGGCGACCGTCGGGCGCGTACCGGAAGATTCGCGAGCGGCCCGCCGGACTTCTGGCCCGGCGGCTCCGCGAGCAGCCCGCCGGTATCGCGGACCGGTAGGTGGTCCCGGTGCTCGACGGCCTCCAGGGTCTCCGGCCGGGCGGTGGCAGCCGGGCGGCGAGAGTCCCGGCGGGCCGGCGGACGTGCCGGGCCGGCCGGCCGGGTAGGCCCCTCCGGTCCACCGGTCGCCCACGAACGGCCCGGCGCGTCGTCGAGGTCCCGAGTGGACCAGGCGACAGCCGTCCGCCCGCTGCTGATCGCCGACGCCGCCGTCGGCTGAGCGAGTACGTCCGGGTGAACCGAGACCGGCACGCCGCCGAACTCATCGGTCGATCCGTCCCGGCCACGGGCGAGATCCCTGATCCACTCGATCAGGGCGTCGTCCGGGTTGGCGCCGGTGGCACCCCGGGACGACCCCAGCACCCGGCGGCGACGGGCTCGGATGCGCTGCGCCGGCCAGACCACCAGGATCGCGACGACCAGCAGCAGCGCCACCACCAGCATCGTCGTGCCGTTCATTCCGGGCCCGCCGATCCGGGCCACGGCTCGCCGAGGATCGGCGGAACCGCCACGCCCCGGTCCCGCAGCAGCGCGCCGAACGTTCGGGCGGCCAGGCCCAGCCCGCGTCCACGTACCCAGGCGGGCACCACGGTGGCCAACCGTTCCGGCCCCTCGGGGAGCAGCAGACAGATCGATTCCAGGACTCGACCCTGGTCACCGCGACGTACCTGAAGCAGCACCTGAAGCGCGGCGACCACCTGCGCGTGCAACGCGGCGCGGGGCAGCCCGCCCAGCATGCCGAGCGCCTCCAGCCGGGCCGGTACGTCGGACGGGGTGTTGGCGTGCAGCGTGCCGGCACCACCGTCGTGGCCGGTGTTCAGCGCGGCCAGCAGGTCGACCACCTCCGCGCCCCGGCACTCCCCGACCACCAACCGGTCCGGGCGCATCCGCAACGCCTGCCGGACCAGGTCGCCGAGGCTGACCACGCCCGTCCCCTCGACGTTGGCGGTACGCGCCTGGAGCCCGACCACGTGCGGGTGCCCCGGTTGCAGCTCCGCCGCGTCCTCCACCAGGACGATCCGCTCGGTGGCGGGCACCAACCCGAGCAGCGTGTTGAGCAGGGTGGTCTTGCCCGAGCCCGTGCCGCCGGTGACCAGGTACGCCAACCGCGCCGCGACGACGGCGGCGAGCAGCGGTGCCACCGATCGCGGGACCGTCCCCTGACGCACCAGCTCGTCGAGGGTGAACGGGCGGTGCCGGAACGTCCGCAGGGACAGGTAGGGGCCCTCCGTCGCCACCGGCGGCAGCACGGCGTGCAGGCGGGTGCCGTCGGGGAGTCGAGCGTCCGCGTACGGGGAGCCGTCGTCGAGCCGCCGGCCCGCGCTGGCGATCAGTCGCTGTGCCAACCGACGGACATCCTCGACCGAGCCCACCGGGACCGCCACCTGGTGCAGCCCGGCACCCCGGTCGACCCAGACACGGACACCGTTGACCAGGACGTCGGTGACCTCCGGGTCGGCCAGCAGCGAGGCCAGCGGCCCTGCGCCGACGAGGTCGTCGTGCACCCGATCGGCGATCCGCAGCACGGCGGTGTCGCCCAGCACCGCCGCGGTGGGCTCGGCGCGTACGGCGGACACGATCGCCGCCGGGGTGAGCGGATCGGTGGTGGCGACGATCCGCTGTCGCACCCGGGCGGCGAACGTGGCGTCCTCCGGCCGGCCGCTCATGCCGCACCGGTCGTGGCGCCGGTGAGGTCCGCGACGATCTGCTGACACAGGGCGGCGAGCGGACCCTTGCCGGCCGCCGCCGGGGCCTCGCCGCGTTCGAGGCCACGGCAGAGGCCGGGCTCGGGACGCAGCGTGCCCGCGAGGGGAAGCCCGAGGGCCCGTGCCACCTCGGTCGCGCGCAGGCGGCCCGGGGCGGGCCCGCGCACCACCACCGAGAGCGCGCCGCAGTGTGGTGCGGCCACGGCCACCACCCGAGCGGCTGCCGCGGTGGCACGCAGCTCCGCCGGCACGACGACGAACGCCTGGTCGGCCGCCTGCAACGCGACCACGGCGGCGTCGTCGAGCTGCCGGGGCAGGTCGATCACAACAAAGTCCCGCCCACGGTGGGCGGCGTCGACGGTCGCCGCCATCGCGGCGGCGGGGAGTGCCAGCATCTCGCCGCGATCCCAGGAGAGCACGACCAGGTCGCCCCGGCTGGGCAGGGCCTGGACCAGAGCCGGCGCGTCCACCCGCCCGTCCGCGCTGGTGAGCGACGGCCAGCGCAGCCCTTCCAATTGCTCCCAGCCGAGTACGAGGTCCAGCCCACCGCCGAGCGGGTCGGCGTCGATGAGCAGGGTGCGCAGTCGGGCCCGCGCGGCGGTCACGGCGAGCCCGCCCGCGAGCACGCTCGCCCCTGCGCCGCCTCTGCCCCCGAACAGCGCGACGACCCGCGCACCCGGGCCGTCCGGCTGGTCGGGGCCGTGCTCGGCCAGGCGGTCCACGAGCCACGGCTCGGCGGCGGGCAGCGCGGCGACGTGTTCGGCACCGATCAGCTCGGCGATCTGCCAGCCGGGGTCGATCTGACCGGTCCTGCCGACCAGCACCAGCCTGGGCCGCTTCGGTAGTCGGGCCCGCAGGCACGCCTGGGCCTGGTCGACGCCGAGCAGCACCAGCGGCGCGGGACCCCAACGGGTGCGCGCCGCAGCGGGGTCGGCGGCCAGCTCCACCTCGGTGCCGGCGGCGGCGGCGAGCCGGAGCAGTTCGTCGAGCAGGTCGCCGTCCGCCGTGACGACCAGCGGGAGCCGTCGGATCGGCGGAACGGAGGTACGGGGTGCCATCGCGGCCTCCAGCGGTCGGGATCGGATGCACCGCCGACCCTGCTCGCGATGGACCCCGCGCAGCGCCCCCGACCTCATCGCCTGTGGATAACTCCGGGGCCTGTGGACAACGCCCGCCGAAACGGTTGATCTGCTATGCGTACGGGCTTTCGTGCAGCTAGCAGCGTTGGCTGGAAAACACCGTGGGGCCGCTCCCGAGAGAGCGGCCCCAGAAAACGCCGGTCAGCCGACGCGGTCGGTCCAGGAGGTATCGAGGATCATCTGGTACGCGCTGAGCCGTACCGGCGTGAGCGTCAGCATCTCGTGGGCGAGCAGACCGCCCGTGTTCGCGTCGAAGATCAGCAGGAACTGGGCGTCGTGTTCGCGGTCGTCGAAGGTGACCGCCGCACCGGCTCGACCCGCGTGGTCGGTCACCTGCTAAGGATCCAGGGCACGTTTGGCAAGTCGCCCCGCTGAGGCGAGTCCAAGATGTGACGCGAGGGATCGGCCAAAGCTATCGCAACCCTCTCAAGATCCGGCTGGCATCGGGAGTAACCGATAGGGCTCGACATTCGTTGTGAGGTTACGGTCAGTGACGGTAGAGCAACTATGAGCGGGGCCGTGAATCCGGACATGTCGGCCACACCGTTTGACAGCTCTGTCTTTGAGGACGATTTCGCTACTTATGTCGCGACTGCCACTCAGAATCCGGAAGTCCGCGCCGCATACGAGGACGCCCAGGAGACGCACCGAATCTTGGATAGTCTCGTCGGTCTGCGTCGTGCGCTGCGGCTCACTCAGACGGCTGTTGCTCGCCGAATGGGAATTAAGCAGCCTGCGCTGTCGGAGTTTGAAAACGAGGCAAGCGATCCTCGACTCTCCACTCTTCACCCAATGCCACGTAGCTTAAGTTGATCATGTTGTGTGGGGTTGAAGACGGTAGATGTGAACGGTGGCTGGGTCTGGGTGGCGGATGCTGGCCGGCTCGTCGCGATTCTTGACGCGGTAGCTGTTGTGGCGGGCTCGTTTGACGGCGCGGGGGCAGGTGCGTTCCCGGCGTTCGGGGATCAGCAGGGCGGCGAGGCCGGCGAGGTGGGCCGGTAGTTGGTCAGTCCAGTCTTGAGGGGGGAATGTCCGCCGTTCCGGTGGCGGTGCGGCGGATCATGCGTAGGGCCTTGGTGAAGGAGATCTGATCTGGATCGAGGTCGGCGGCGGCGGACGCTTTGGCGGTCAGTGCGCTGATCGCGTGGTGGACGATCAGGTAGGCCCAGATCTCCTGATGTGCCAGGTCCGGCAGGCGGGACCGCAGAACCTTCCCTGGACCGCGGAGGTGGGTTTTGAGCTGGTCGTTGGCGGTTTCTTCCTCCCAGCGCTCGTGGTACGCGGCGGCCAGTTCGTCGGCGCGGGCGTCGGCGGGGTCGGTGATGGTGGTGATCAGGGTGATCAGTTCCCCCGTGCCGTTGCCGACGCGGTCGGACACGTCGTACTCGAGCACCCGGGCGAGATGAACCACAGGCAGGCCCCGGTCGTCGAACGCGTCGGGAACAGTGTTGATGTCACCGAGGTCGGCCCCGGCGCGGGCGGCTGCCAGCAGCCGCTCCCGCCGTCCGCCACGGATCGTTGGCTTGATCAGGACGGTGAGCCAGGTGCCGTCGGACAGGACACGCACGACGGGCAGGTTGAGCTGGGTAGGGGCCCGCCACAGCAGCGCCGCCCCGGTGGCCTGGGCGGCATCCCACGCCTGCCAGGAGTAGAAGCCCCGGTCAGCGGTGAGCAGTTCGTCGCCGCGAAGCCGCGGATACAGGCGCTGCGCGAGGGTCTTCTCACCCACGGCGTAGGCGTCGATCTCGGCGGCGACGAAGGCGTGGGTGCCGCACTCCGCGAGGGCCACGACCCGGGCCTTCGGGAATGCCGAACGGTTTTCCCCGGATCCGGCGTAGCCGAACTCGGCCGCGTTCTCCACGCTGTCAGGCAGGTCGACCTCGAACCCGTCGATCGCCAGCAGCCGCCACCGGCGCAGGAACGACCCCCGCGCGGTACCCAACGCGCCCATCGCAGCGGTCGGGCCCGCCACGCCCGCGACCGGCCCGCACGTACGCTCGAACACCTCGGCGAACACCCGACGGCCCAACCGTTTCCGCGCCTGCGTGATGGCGCTGGACGTCGGCACGCTCCAGGCCGCATTCCAGCACCCGAACCGGTCCAACGACCCCGTTACCTTGGTCGCGACTTCGGTGTAGTCATCGTCGGCGAACAACGCCAGCCCCAACGTCAGATACGCGGTCACGTGCGCCGGCAGTTTCCCGTCCGACCGCTTCTCCCGCACCCCGCACACCTCGACCGCGGCGTCGACCTCCTCCCGCGACACCTGCGAGATCAACACCCCCAACGTCACCTGATCCGGGCGCACGACCGGACGATCCACCACAGCCACCGACATGACCCGTGATCAAAACAGCCCGCCCGGTAGCGGCCGCCACGCCACGCCGCACATCCCACGAGTCCATACAGAACCGCAGGTCAACCCAAGATCAACTTAGGCTACGTGGCATTGACTCTTCACCGGTATGCGCGGGCGGTTGAGGGCCGCATCAGAATCGCCCTGGAAATGCCTGCTGATTGTGACTGGGTCTCGCCGAGTGTTTCGGCCTACAGCGCGGAGAAGCCCGCCTTGGCCGACTCCAATGTGCCCGTGAAGCGCAGCACCATGGCACGCGCGTGGCGCTCCAAGTCCGAGTGGGACCTGACTGCATGAAGATTTCCAGCGACATCGATTTGTTCGCTGCACAGCAGGCAGCAGCGCGGGTAGCCGCAAGGGCTGAGATCCGCGACGTTAGATTGTTCAGCTCGACCGTGGAGCTGGACAACTTTCCGTCGACAGGGAGCAGGCTTAAATGGTCCTTGGACACTGATGTTGCCGTGGAACGCGAAGAGGATGATTCTGCCTTCATCCTGAGAAGCAAATACACCCTTGCAGTTTTCGAGGCTAGTGAAACTAGCCCGGAGTCTGACATTGACTCTAATAGCGATAGCGGCGGAAATAGCGATGAAGAAGGATGCGTTGCCGACCTCTCCTTCGAGTTTGCCGCATTGTTCAACCTCGAAATGTGCAGCGGCGACGAGCCGGTGATTGATAGCGAACTCCAAGCCTACGCCTTCACGACGGGTCAGTTTGCGATATACCCCTTTGCACGCGAGTACATTTACGACGTGACTGGGAGGCTAGGTCTTCCGCCGTTGACTGTGGGTGTATTGCAGTTTCCTGTGCGACGCGACTCATAGCTCTCAACGGATTCCTGCCATCCCCGTCTGCCGTCGACCCGCCCTCTTGGGGAGCGGGCCGCCGCCCGGCCCGCCACGTCAAGATGGCCTTGACGCACGGTCGGACGCTGGCGGGTCGGGCGGTGGTCTGCTCGGCTTGCCCGGGTCGATGGCAGGCGTGATGGCCTACCTCAACCACCCACGGACCGCGAGCCGCCGACGGTTCTCCGACCATCCCGGAGCCCGAGCGCCCCGCCGGAGGCGCAGTTACCGCAACCCTGCTAACGGCCGCCAGTTCACCGACGCGGCCAGCGGGCGCTCCCCTGCGTCAGGCGCGCTCGTGGCCGCGCGGCCTGGCCGGCTGCCGGCCCACCATCACCCGGTCAACGCTGCTGTCGTGCTGCGGCGGCCGCTTGGGCTTCCCGCCTTCGCGCCAGCCGCCGGGCGTGTTGCGTGGCCGGAATCATCATGGTCGCCGGCCAGAAGGTCGCCCTCGGCCGGCTGCACCGGCACCAGACCGTCACCGTGACAGTCTCCGAACGACCCTGGCCATCGAACTCACCGACGGCGACACCAAGGTCATCCGACGCACGACCACCCAGCCAGTCTGTAGCATCAAAGGCCAGCGACCGCGGATCGCTACCCAAGTTTCCTAGACCACCCGTCGCGCATCACCTGGCGGAGCTACGTCGCACATCAACTGTCGGATCACATGCTGGCAGTCCGATGTCCGATCTCGGCAGCTGCATGACCGATCGGTATCAGGGCCTGCGTGACACTGCGTCTGTTCGCGTAATGGGGAGGACGACCGTAGGCCTGCCTGGCAGGGTGAACTGGTGCCGGATATTGACCCCACTGAGGCGGAGTACCTCCGCCAAATTGAGCTTCTTGCCCATGACGTCGCCAATCGGGCGCTCGACGAGGGCTGGCTGAGCTTTCATCCCGATCCTGACGATGCGACTCCCCTGCAGCGTGCCGTCAACGCGCTGGCACGCCAGCTGCGGCACCACCACTTCGACGATGACGGCTGCGTTGACCCGGACGCCCCCCTTGTCGGCCTAGCCGGAGCGCTCCTGGTTCGTCCCACCCGCGTTATGACCGAGCAGGAGTACATCGACATCTGCGAGCGGCTGGGCGTTGAGGCACGGCCGCAGGGGTGGGCGTTGTGGCACACCTGGGACCAGCAGGGCCGACGAATCACCATGGTCACCACCAGGATCAGCACAACTGAAGGAATGCTGCTGACCTGGTCGAAAGGCCGCCATATGATGCCCGTCAAACCGCCACGCGCCGCGGTGGCAGCCACTGTCAAGGGATGGCTTGGACCGGCGGTCCGATCTCCCGGATATGCCGCCGAGACGGGAGTATCGGAAGCCGCCGTCGCTGCTTCGGAGTCACCATGCTCGACAGATGGGTCTAGTACGGCAGCCGTACTTCGTGATCATGGCTGAGGCGGGCGGGAACAGGACGGCCGCCGCGTGATCTTGAGTCTGTTGTGGACAAAACTTCAGATCTTGCGGTGGCCGTAGGTCACAGCGTAGACCCGCAGCGGTGGCAGCGGGTCAGTGACCAGGTGATCGGAGCGTTCGCGGGCCGGTTCGCCCGGGTGGAACCGCGGCGGGCTGCGGCCGGGTTTGTCACCGGGCTGCTCGCGGGCCTGGAGATCAAGACGAGCTGGCAGTTGGCCGAGCAGGCCGGGCATACCCGGCCGGACACGATGCAACGGCTGCTCTATCGGGCGAGATGGGACGCCGATGCCGTGCGGGACGACGTGCGGCAGGTCGTCGTGGACCGGCTCGGTGACCCCGACGGGGTCCTCGTGGTCGACGAGACCGGTGACCTGAAGAAGGGAAAGCACACCGTCGGGGTCCAGCGCCAGTACACCGGGACCGCGGGCCGGATCGAAAACGCCCAGGTCGGGGTGTTCCTGACGTACGCGAGCCGGCACGGGCACACCCTGATCGACCGCCGGGTGTACCTGCCCGAGTCCTGGACGAGCGACCGTCAGCGGTGCGAGCAGGCCGGCGTCCCGGACGACATCGCGTTCGCCACCCGCTCGCAGTTGGCCGAGGACATGATCACCGCAGCGGTCGCAGCGCACGTCCCGGCGAGGTGGGCGGCCGCGGACGAGGCCTACGGCAACAACAGCCACCTGCGCCGCGAATTGCGGAAACTACGTCTCGGGTACGTGCTGGCCGTCTCCCGCGACCGTCTGCTGCCGCTGGATGGCGGTAAGACCCGCCGCCGCGCTGACCTGATCGCTGCCGACCTGCCGGTCACGGC